>JAITVB010000243.1 GCA_031286025.1 Rikenellaceae bacterium | reverse complement strand
GGCCCTCGGCATCGGCGTGGGTTCGGGCTATCTGTTCGAAACCACGTTCAAGAAAGAAGTCTACTCCGACCTGACCGGCGAACGGGGTACGCTCATGGGCGCCATCCAGGGCATCTTCGCCGCCCAGTACCAAGTACTTCGCGAAAACGGCCACACCCCGTCGGAAGCTTTCAATGAAACGGTCGAGGAGCTGACTCAATCGTTAATGCCGCTCGTAGCAGAAAACGGCATGGACTGGATGTATGGCAACTGCTCGACCACCGCACAGCGCGGCGCCCTCGACTGGTGGAAACCGTTCCATGACGCCACCCTCCCGGTATTCCGGAAACTATATGCCGAAGTAGCCTGCGGCAACGAAGCCCAACGCTCCATCGACACCAACAGCAAGCCCGACTATCGCGCCGGCCTCGAAGCCGAACTCAAAGACCTCCGCGAAAGCGAAATGTGGCAAGCCGGCGCAACCGTTCGCAGCCTCCGCCCCGAACGCGCCAAGAAGTAGCCAACCGGCGCAGATGACATAGAGCTGCACCTTTTTATTTTATAAAGGTGCAGCTCTATGTTGTTCAGAACAGGCCCGGACCCGACGGCGGCTTTACTCGAATTCGATTATCAAGCCGCCTTTGGGAACGTGGTCGCCGATCTTGACGTGGATCGTTTTGACTATGCCTCTGAGGGGGGAAGTGATGCGGTTGTTCATCTTCATCGCGTTGAATATCATTAACTCCTGGCCCACCTTAACGGTGTCGCCGGGTTTGACGTTGATGCTCACCACGGTGCCCGGGATGCTCGAAAGCAGGTGTTCCGGTGTTGCGGGTTCCCATTTCCTGCGCCGGCGGTACATTTCGTTGACCGTGGTCAGGAAACGGCCGTGGCGCGTTTCGATGATTTCGTACGGTATCTCTTTTTCGTCGCTCATAATTGCCGTTTTTGGTTCATCATTCGGTTAGCAGGCGGCAGTGAAGCCGCACGACAACGGGCTAAAACGGCGGAATCCCGTGTTTCTTGACCGGACGGTAAACCGTCTTGTCCTTCGACACTTCGAGCGCGTGGCTCACGAAACGGCGGGTTTCGTCCGGGGCGATCACCGAATCGATGTAGCCCTTTGCTGCCGCCACATAGGGGTTGGCAAACATGTCCTTGTATTCCTGAATTTTGAGTTTGCGCATCTGCTGTGGGTTTTCGGCCTTGTGGATCTCTTTCTTGAAGATGATGTTGGCGGCGCCTTCGGGCCCCATCACGGCAATTTCGGCGTTGGGCCAAGCGAAGACGAAGTCGGCTCGCAGGTGTTTCGAACCCATGGCAATGTAACCGCCGCCGTAGGCCTTGCGCAGGATGACGGTGATCTTCGGAACCGTCGCTTCGCTGTAAGCGTAAAGCAGTTTGGCCCCGTGGCGGATCACTCCGGCGTGTTCCTGATCGATGCCCGGCAGATAGCCCGGCAGGTCTTCGAGGGTTACGATCGGAATGTTGAACGAATCGCAATAGCGGATAAAGCGGGCAGCCTTGTCAGACGAATCGCAGTCGAGTACCCCGGCCAACACCAGTGGTTGGTTGGCCACAAAACCAACGGTTTCCCCATTGATCCGGCCGAAGCCGACTACGATGTTGCCGGCGAAAAGTTCCATTACTTCGATGAAATCGCTATCGTCGACCAACGCACGGATCACGTTGCGCACATCGTAGGGAATCGTGGGATCGACCGGGACGATCGACGAAATGTCGTGTTTCTCCAACGTCTCACCCGGTTCGGTGACGGCTTTTTTGGTATTGTTGCCGGGAATAAACGAAATGAGTTTGCGGATCTGTTGGAAACACTCCTCTTCGGTATTGGCGAAAAAGTGGGCGTTACCGGTCAATTCGGCATGCACCCGGGCACCGCCGAGTTCTTCCATCGAAATCTCTTCACCGAGAACGGTCTTGATCACTTCGGGACCGGTGATGAACATCTTTGAGATGTTATCGACCACAAACACGAAATCGGTGAGCGCGGGCGAGTAAACCGCCCCGCCGGCACACGGGCCGAGGATCACCGAAATCTGAGGGATCACTCCGCTGGACAGCGTATTTCTGAAAAAGATTTCGCCATAGCCGGCCAGGGCGTTGACCCCTTCCTGAATGCGGGCGCCGCCTGAGTCGTTAATGCCGATCAGCGGCAGACGCATGTTGAGGGCATAGTCCATGATCTTGGTGATCTTGCGGGCGTGCATCAGCCCGAGCGACCCACCGGCCACGGTAAAGTCCTGGGCAAAGATGGCGATCGGCTGGCCGCCGATCGAACCGGTGCCGATGACCACTCCGTCGCCGGGCAGCGATTTGCCCTGCATGCCAAAATCTTGGCCGCTGTGCTCTACAAAAATATCATACTCATGGAATGTGCCTGCATCGAGCAGGGCGACGATACGCTCACGGGCGGTCAGTTTGCCCATGGCCTTCTGTTTTGCGATGGCGCTTTCGCCGCCGCCGCTGAAGACCTTCTCCTTGCGTTCTTCTAATTCCTGGATTTTGTCGTCAATGGGCATACAAGCAGTTTTTGGGTTACTATTAGGCCTTTCCGGGGGCAGGCGACGGAAAAACCGGTTCATCGGCCGTAACTCGACAACGGTCATTTGGGATGACAAGTTTAAACAGAATTTTTTATATACGGAAATCTTTTCTTCTGTTTTCCGTAACATTTACCCGATTCCCGAGGTGAAAACACACGAGTTTCGGAAACGATTCCCGGGATCTGGCTTCTCGCGGAAAAGCCCGAAAAGAGCAGAGCCGGAGCCCGACATCGAGGCATAGAGGGCTCCCATTTCATAGAGCGATTTTTTTACATCGGCCAACGCCGGATATTTTTTGAAGACCGATGGCTCGAAATCGTTGAAAAGCGTTTTTTGCCACTCGGACGGATCGCGGCCGAGCGTTTTCCGAAGGGGTTCGGCAGGTGGACCGGGGATGACTCCGCGATAAGCTTCAGCTGTCGAAACCCCGACGGGTGGCTTGACGATCAGCAGCCAATACTTCTGTAGATCAACCGGAAACGATTCTAAAAATTCGCCACGGCCAGTGGCGACGGCGGGCACGTTGCGAACGAAAAAGACAGTATCGCTGCCCAACTCGGCGGCCAGTACCTCAAGGCGTCGATCGGAAAGGGCTAGATGAAAAAGGGCGTTCAGGCCGCGGAGCACAGCCACCGCATCGGCCGATCCGCCCCCAAGGCCGGCACCGAAAGGGATGATTTTATGGAGGTGGATATGCATCCCGCCGATCTTTGGAAACTCGCGGCGCAGGAGTTCACAGGCCTTTACACATAAATTCTTTTCGGATGTGCAGTCAACGACCAAACCCGAGGCCGAAAAGGTCGCCCCCGGTTCCGCCGAGCGAATCACCTCGACGGCATCGCAAAGACCGGCGACGGGAAACATCAACGTTTCGATGTCGTGAAAACCGTCGGGACGGCGGTTCAGTACATGCAGCCCCAGGTTGATCTTGGCATTCGGGAAAAGGATCATAGGCAATCACGAATTAGAAACAAAGATAACCTTTTTTCCGAGCCTGTGGACAAAAGGGGGTTTGAGGAAAATAAGACGCTGATTTCCCTCTCCGGATGATTTCCGGGGGTGGACTATTATCGGTTGTTGGTCAGGCCGATGCCGATGGCGATTTCGGGAACGATCCCCTTGGGAGTGTAACCGTCACGGGCAGCACGACGGATGGCCGGACGGAAACGTTCGAAAACCAAGCCGGCCGCAATGCTGATCACCCCGGCCGCACCGATCACCCACGGCAGTGAGAAGGCTTTCACCACGACGCCCTGCAATAGACAACCAAGCGGGGCCATGCCCATGAACGACACGGTGTAAAGGCTCATCACACGCCCCAGTTTGTCATGGTCGACCAAGGTCTGGAGCAGCGTGTTGCACGAGGCGAACATCGAAATCATGGCAAACCCGATCGGGTAGCAGAACACGGCAGCCACCCAGGGAACGCGAACCAGTGAAACGGCGATCAGACCCGAACCGAACATCAGGCCCGAGAGAGTCACCATCTTGGCCAGTCCCTGCACTTTCTTGCGGGCGGCCAAATAGAGGGCGGCCGTCAGGGCGCCGACACCGATGCTCGACATCATAATCCCCTGCATCTTGCTGTCCTTGCCTAACACGTCGACCACGTAAGCCGGCAATACCGTCTGGAAAGGCAATGCGAAAAAACTCTGCACGGCGACGATGATCAGGACGGCCCGGATCGGCAGGTAATCGAAAGCATAAGTCACTCCTTCGCGCAACTCATCGATCATGCGGGTGTGTTTGCGGGGTTTGGGTTGGTAGCGCACGCGCATGGCGGCCAACGCCCAAAGCACGGCGATATAGCTCACCCCGTTGATCAGGAAACACAACCCCTCGCCCACCCAAGCGACCAACAAGCCGCCCACGGTCGGGCCAATAAAGCGCGCACCGTTGATCATCGCCGAATTAAGGGCGATAGCGTTCGTCAGTTCGTCTTTCGGAACGACATCCTTATAAAAGGTCTGGCGTGTGGGGTTGTCGATCGAGTTGACCGTACCGATGAAGACCGCCAGGGCGATAATGTGCCACACCTGGATCGCACCGGTCAGTACCAACGTGGCCAGGGTCAGCGCTTCGAGCATCGAGAGGATCTGGGTAAAGAAAAGAATCTTGCGGCAGTTCATCCGATCGATGATCACACCGGCGAAAGGGGTCACCACCAGACTCGGAATCTGGGCGGCGAAAGCCACCGTAGCCAACAACAGCACCGAACCCGTGAGGCGGTAGACCAACCAACTCATCGCGATCTGCTGCATCCACGTGCCGATCAACGAAATGATCTGGCCCGTGAAATAGAGCCGGAAGTCGTGGTAACGCAACGACGAAAACGCTCCCAACAGCGCCTGCCTGTTATTGGGGATCAACTCCACCAACCCCTTGACGCCGCCCAAGAATTTTTCGGATGTACCTGCGATCTTCATCTGCTCTCGTATACTATAAAAACGGGGGGAAACTCAGCGTGTTTTCCCGTTCGGGGCCATATCGTTGTTATAATATGGTGCCGTTGGGACTATCCCGCGATCGAATCGTCGATTTGTCGGCACAGCAGGGAGAACACTTCGTCGATCGTTCCGCTGCCGTTGACCGGACAGTATTTGCCCTGGGACTCATAGTAGTTGGCAACCATGGCCGTTTCGCGTTTATAGACATCGATGCGGTTGCGGATCACGGCTTCGTCACTGTCGTCCTTGCGGCCGCTGTCTCGTCCACGCAACAGCAGGCGCGATACGAGCACTTCGTCGGGCACATCGAGCGACACCATTACAGTCACCTCTTTGCCCAACTCTCGCAACATCCGGTCGAAAGCCCCGGCTTGAGCCGTGGTTCGCGGAAAACCGTCAAAAATGGTCCCGTCTTCGTCATCGTGGGTGCACAGATAGTCGGCAATGATATCGATCACCAAGGCGTCGGGCGCCAATTGGCCGCGATCGATGTAGCCGGCGGCTTCCTTGCCCAACGCCGATCCTTCGCAAATCTCCCGACGGATCACTTCGCCCGTCGAGAGGTGTTGGACCCCATACCGTTCCATCAGTCGCTTCGCCTGGGTCCCTTTGCCCGCTCCCGGAGGACCGAACAATACAATGTTTAACATAACCGTTCTTTATTTCTCTCGAATAGAAACCGCGAAATTAGCGCTTTTATCTGTATTTGCCCTCTTTTTTTGTGTGTTTTTGCAGTTTTTGAATATTTATATTATCTTTATTGGTTTCTGAAAAATTTAAAACAATGAACAAAAACATAGTCTCGCTCGGGGAATTCGGTCTGATCGAACACATTACCCACAATTTTACGGTGCAGAACCCTTCGACCGTGCACGGCCCCGGCGACGATGCGGCGGTGATCGACGCAGGTGAGAAATACCTGCTCGTGTCGACCGATCTGCTGCTCGAAGGGATTCATTTCGACCTGACTTACACGCCCTTCGCCCACTTGGGCTATAAGGTGGTAGTGGTCGGTATTTCAGATATTTATGCAATGAACGGGTGCCCGCAGCAAGTGACTGTTTCGGTCGGACTTTCGGCAAAACTCGACCTGCCGCAAGTCGAAGAGTTTTATCGGGGGGTGCGGATGGCCTGCGAACAATATGGGGTTGATCTGGCGGGAGGCGATACGTCGTCGTCGTTGACCGGGTTTTCGATTAGCGTCACGGCTGTCGGCAAGGTGGGAAAGGATAAAATTACTTACCGCAGCGGGGCGCAGATCAATGATTTGATCTGTGTTACCGGAAACCTCGGGGCAGCCTATATGGGACTGCAACTGTTAGAACGCGAGAAGCGGGCGTTGGCCGGAGTGGCCGACCCGAAGCCCCGGTTTGAAGGGTATTCCTATATTCTTCAGCGGCAACTGAAGCCCGAAGCGCAGGCGGGATTGATCGAGTCGTTGGCCGAAAACGGCATCGTGCCGACGGCGATGATCGACATCAGCGACGGGTTGGCCTCGGAAATGCTTCATATTTGCAAAGCGTCGGGATGCGGAGCGCGGATTTACCTGGACAAATTGCCGATTGCACACGAAACGTATGCGATGGCCGAAGAATTGCACGCCGACCCCGTGGTGGCGGCACTCAACGGCGGGGACGATTACGAGATGTTATTCATCGTGCCTCTCGCGATGCGGGAAAAATTAACGAATGTGTCGGGGATCGACCTGATCGGTCATATTACCAAAGAGGGAACGGGTGCTGCGTTAGTCACTCCCGACGGTGAAGAGATCGCTCTGCAGGCCCCCGGATGGAAAAACGAAGAATGATGAACGGAAAAGAGATCGCAGAACTGAATGCCGAAACGCTCGGCAAACTGAAAGCACTGTTGGAGGCACCGAAAAAGATCACCGTTGTGTCACACGCCAATCCCGATGGCGACGCCATCGGCTCGGGGTTGGGTTGGACTCGGTTTCTCGAAAAGTTGGGGCACGAGGTGATGTTTGTCGTGCCCAATTATTTTCCTTCCTTCCTCAATTGGATGGAGGGGATCGAAAAAGTGCGGATTTTTAAGCGTGATGCGGAGGCGGTCACTCCTTTTATAGCGGCTTCGGAATTGGTTTGTTGCCTTGACCTCAATGACGTGAAACGCCTGGAAGGGCTTTCGGATATCATCTTCCATTCGCCCACACCGCGGGTGTTGATCGACCACCACTTGTCGCCGCCGGACGACTATGCCCTGTCATTTTCGAACACAACGGCTTCGTCAACCGCCTATCTGGTCTATAAGGTGATCGAGGGGATGGGCTTGGAAACCGAAGTGGATCGCGCCGTTGCCGAGTCGTTGTTGGTGGGCATCACTACCGACACAGGCAATTTTGCTTTCGGCAACCTGACGCCCGATCTGTTCCGGGTCGTCGGTTCGTTGGTCGACCAGGGTGTCGACCTGCCGCGGATGAACATGGCCGTCTACAACAATTTTTCGGAAAACCGGATGCGGTTGATGGGTTATGCCCTCGACCGGAAGATGGAAACGGTACCGGGGTGCGACGCGGCCTGCATCTGGCTCGACCAGGCGGAACTGAAACGATACAAGTTCGAGCCGGGCGACACGGAAGGGTTTGTCAACCTGCCGTTGGCGATCGGGCGCATCGGGATGTCGGCGCTTTTCGTCGAAACGCTCGACTGCATCAAAGTGTCGCTGCGGTCGCAGGGCGAGATCGACGTTAACCTCTTTGCCCGGAAACACTTCAATGGGGGGGGGCACAAGAATGCCTCGGGCGGAAAATTCTTCGGGCCGATGGACGAAGCGTTGGCCACGTTCCGAGCGGCGGTCACGACCGAGTTTTCAGCATAAGCCGCGGTTGCGTCTTTGAGAATTTTTAATCCTCCCATTAAAAGAGATCAATTTTTGAATAATAAATTCGTATTTTGAATAAATCCTCTTGACAAAGGGATTTTAGGGTATTATATTTGCAGTGTGATTGCTTAGGCGGATCACACCGCTTTTTTTATTTCTAAAAGTTCAAAAATCAGATTATCTATGGAAAAACAAAAGACAACCGGAGTGGCCCACGACGAAGCCGTCGCCCAAGCCGTCGCCTCGCTCACCGCCGCCCGGGAAAGCATCAAGCAACTGGTCGAAGCGCGCAAACGCGACAAACTCTCCTTTACCCGCGCCGCCAACGTCGCCCGTGAAGTCGGCGACCTGATCAAAGTGGTCTCGGTCCACCTGAATAATCCTAAAACCGTCTGAAAATGAACCTTCTGTTGATCAAAGCCATCAGCGATTTCGCCCGCGAACGGGGAATCGAATTCCGCAGCGGGTTTACCAACCAAATGACGCTGTCGAAGCTCGCGTTCCCCCTGATCTGGCTCGAACCCCTCGTCTTGACCGGGAAACGCGGCCGGAAAGAGGTGCGGAGCAATTATCGCGTCAAGCTCCATCTGTTGGAACTCGACCGCAATTTCCCACAACAGGAAAAGGACGAGGTGTGGAACAGCCTGGCCGACCGCCTTGTCGAACTCCATGACACACTCGGCGAACATCCCCAGGTAATCGCCATTCGTAACCTCGAATGCCGTCCCGATCAGACCCGTTGGACCAATTACGGCGAACTCTCCGTGACCGCCTCGTTCGAGGCCGAGACTCTTTTTTGCCGGGTCGGTTGACTATTCTTTCTTCTCGGACTTATCCCCAAAATCAGATTTATGACCATTACATCCACGCCGGCGAGGTTTTCGTCGGCCTTTGAAGATGTGCTCTACGCCATTCGACTGGAATCTGCGTCGGAAACGGCCACGGTCGAAGTATATGACTCGGCCGGGAGCATGCGTTTGGGCACCAAGCGCCTCACCGGGGCAGCAACACACCCGGTCAATGTGTCTGCCTATGTACGGGCGCAGTTTTCCAATATTTCACCGTTGGCCGTTCAGGCGGCAGGTATCGTTACCGCTTCGCAACGTGTTGTCAACAGTTATATCAAGGTAGGCGGCACAGTCGCTTCGGCGCCCCACACCGCCGGATGTGCCCAACCTGGCGAGAGCATTTTCGGAAAATTGCTTTCGGAAAACAGCGCCAATCGCGAACTGGGGCCGGGTGAGCAGGATGAACTTTTTTGTATTGCACCGATCGGGACGCTTTCGGCCACGGCGCTTTTTTCGGATAAGGCAGGCGGGCAGGTTTCGGTTTCGTTGGGCTCGCTTGCGCTACCGGCCGAAGGGCCGGTGACTGTCGTGGTCAATACGCCTTCGCTCGATGCGAAGTTGCAGCGGCAAAGTCGAAAATTTTCGGAATTTTCAGGATTTACGGTGCGATTGAGTTCGGGGAGCACGGTTTGTTTCGAGGCCAACTATGCGATCCGGCCCGTGTGTTGCGACGGGGTGCGGCTCCACTGGCTCAACCGGTGGGGCGGGATCGACGGACACACATTTCTGCAGGTCATCCGCCAGTCGCTGACTTCCGAAAAAGAGCGGCTTGAGGTGGGGTCGGCCGGCCGGACTA
>JAITVB010000074.1 GCA_031286025.1 Rikenellaceae bacterium | reverse complement strand
CGCCAGATCGTGACCAACGCCGGCGGCGAAGGGTCGGTCGTGGTACAGAAAGTTACTGAAGGCAAAGCCGCTTTCGGCTACAACGCCCGCCTCGACCAATACGAAGACATGCTCAAGGCCGGGATCATCGACCCGACCAAAGTGGCCCGCGTAGCGCTCGAAAACGCCGCCTCGGTAGCCGCCATGTTCCTCACCACCGAGTGCGTATTGGCCGAAAAGAAAGAAGAAAACGCTCCCGCCATGCCCCCGATGGGCGGCGGAATGGGCGGAATGATGTAAAAGTCATTCTGGCAACGAAAAGCCGAACCGGGCAGAGTGTAGTGATCAGCTGAATTAGCGGTCGTTACGCTCTGCTTTGTTTTGTATGGCAATGGAACGAAAAACCGGATTTATGCAGAACACGGCAGGAAACGACTAATTCTGTCACAAAATCACTGATTCACAGTTTGTTCTGTTTTAGTCAGTCCGGTCAATATAAAGTTGTGCCGAGTTTGAACATCGGCAGGTACATCGAAATCAGGACGACAGCCACCAACAGGCCGACGAAAAGAATCAACGCCGGTTCGAGCAGGTGGCCCAGTTGGCGCAGCCGGTGTTCGAGTTCGGCCGAGATGTCTTCGCCCTGCTTGCGAAGCATGTTCGACAAGCGGTTGGTTTCCTCGCCCACTTTCAGCAGCACGACGAGTTTGGCGTCATACAATTTCGGAAATGCCTCGACCTCGCCGGCAAACGATCGACCGCGGTTCAGTCCGTCGGCAATCGCCCTGAACGAGCAGCGGTAGGGGTAAAAAACAAGTATTCCCTGCAACATTTCAACCCCTTGCAACAGCGGCACTCCCGAACTGTAAAGCAGGTAAAGCAGTTTACAGAAGTGTGATTGGTAGTGTTTCCGGAGCAGATCGCCCGCTACCGGAAAGCGGAGCAATAATTCCGCGCATATTTTTTGCCATTGTTCCGACCGGCGATTGAAAAAGGCCAATCCGACGATCGCACCCGCCACCACAAGAGATCCCAATCCATAAGCCTGAAAATGCTGCGAAAAACCGATCACCGCCCGGGTAATGCCGGGTAATTCGCCGCCCATCCTGGTGTAGACCTGTTCAAACATCGGCACGATCACCAACACCATAAACACCAACACCACAAGGGCCACCGCCAGGATCACCGCCGGATAGCTCACCGCAGCCGACACCATCCGCCGTTGGGCCGCCCGCTTGTGGTAGTAGTCGGCCAGGAAAGCGAGCGATTCATGGAGTTTTCCGGTCTCTTCACCGATACGCACCACACCGCAGTCGAGGGCCGTGAAGCGGCCGCCTTCCGAGAACGCCTGCCAGAGGGGAATGCCGCCAACCACAGCCTGGTGCAGGTTTTCCATCAACCCTCTCACGAAAAGTTCTTTTTCGCTTTTGATGAGCAGTTCGAAGGCGCGATTGAAATCGATCCCCGAGGCCAACAGCGAATGGAATTCCGCGAAAAGCGTCTCCTTCCTGTTGTCGTTAAGCCGTTTGCTCCCGAAAAACGAGACGTGACCTGCTTTGTACTGAGCGGACCGTTTTTCAGATACTCCCAGAGGAGCCATAGAGGTTTTAATTTTCATCGGATGTTGTTTCGAGTGACTGGTCGTATGCCGATTCGAGTTGTTCGGTTTCGTGTCGGGCGGAAATGTCGGGGCCGTAGCTGACGCCGAACCCGAAGCGGGTGGTATCGTCGATCAGCAGTAACGAGTCGACCCAGAGTGGATGACAAAGGTTTTCTACAACGCGGGACAAAGAAACCAACCGCATTACCGTATCGGTACGTCCGCTCCGGGAGAGGATCAGCAGCGAGTCTTCGATCTCGATTTCGGCAAATACCTCTCCTGCCCGGAAGAATTCAAGGTGGGCGGCATCGCCCGGAATACTGTCGCTGCCCATGAAAAGCCGGTCGAGGGCGTGGAACGTTGCTGTCCGTTCAACCGTTCGTTCCAATTTCGTCCGTACCTCGAAAACCAACCGCCGGAACAACGAAAAACCTTCGAAAACGGCCATCAGGACGATTCCCGCAAGGATCATCACTACCAATAATTCGGGCAGCGTCATGGCGGACAGTGCCCGCCGGATGGATTTTCGTTTCGTCATTCTGCAAAGGTCAGGATGCGATAATCGAGTGTTTGCCGGCTCCGGGCGATCCGAACGTCAAAGCAGACTTCTCGAAAACCGTCAGCCTCGGGATAACGTGCAACGGTTACCTCAATTTCACCCCAATCGTAACTTCGGAGAGAGATGCCCAACTCGCCGGGCCTTTCTGAAAATTCGCGGGCACAAGCTTGCAGGTCGACAGCCGCCCGGAGCAACGTGTCGTCGGGAAGCACCGATTGTACCCGGGTAATAGTTTCCACCGCAATGAGGAAGATCATCAGGAAAAGGGTCGAGGCAACAACCGTTTCGATCAGAGTCGACCCGCTCAGTTTCTGTCTCAATGCAGCCATTTTATTGTTTTTTTGCGATAAACTGCTTCCATCCACACAGGAAAGGCCATGGCATCACTCCGGTAGACACGGGCGTCATACAGCAGGTTTTCGTAATATCCCCAACGGGCATAATAATTGAGATGGTTGCCATAGAGACTTCCGGTCACAGCGCCTTGCACCTGTGCGATCCCGTCGACCCACACCAGGCCCCGGACGCGAGCGTCGGGGTGTTGCCGGTAGTTGACCGCCTGTCCTTCGCCGGAAGTTGCGGCGCTGTCAAAAATGACATATCCGTTGACCTCGCTCCCTTCCCCGATCTCGATGTGGCTTTTCGACGGTGTTTCCGGCATCACGATTCCCGAAGGGTAATCCAACCGTACCCGAGGCTCGACGATCACCGTGTCGGAAGCCACCACCTGTACCGATCCGGAAAACCCCGATCGGATCACCACCCGCCGCGCCACCGCCAGTATATCGAAGAGCGCGGCCGTACTGTCAATTTCCAACAGATCAGCCGAACAGACAACGATACGCCCCCGCAAACTGACTCCGCGCAACGTGTCGGCCCGCAAAAAGAGGGGCGGTTCGAAGAAACTTCGGGTTATTCGTTCTGTCCCGACAAAGGCCGAGGCTGTGTCACGGGCAAGCATCAGCGCACGAAGCGAATCACGGATACCCGGACAGGGTTCCGGGAAATCGGTCTTGCTCGCCCGGATCTCTTCTTCCGACACAGGCTCCTCGGCATAGAAGTCAGACTGGACCTGTCCGTAAAGCAACTTTTTCCCGGGAAGATAGATCGGCCCCCTGAAATTGCTCCGCCCGGCCAGGGTAAAGGCCCGAAAGTTGTCGCAGGCATAAAGCGCTGCCTCAAGAGGACTTTCGCAAGCCTGTCCCATCAGCCGCATAGCGCGGGTCTTCTCGTCGGCCGTCGAAGCCCCGACCAACCGGTAAAGCCCCCAGTAGCATGACGACAGGACAACCTGCGACCGGGGATCGTCGTCGAATACGAGAAATCCGCCCTCTGTGTCGAGCCTCCCGATGAGTGTGCTGTCGCACTCCCAAAGCAGAAAAGCCGCGTCGAGGCAAGCCTCTTGCTGCCGGCGGGCAAATCCTTCGCGCCAACCGGCCGTACCGATCTCCAACAGGCCCAACAGAGCAGCGATCACCAACCCCATCAGGGCGGCGATCACCAACACAGCGGGCAGGACATTGGCGGGCAAGATGCTGCGAGGATGCATTTCATTGTAGTTTAAGCGTATGGCGGTATTTGCCCTGTTGCAGCACGATCGAATCGGAAGCGATCGTTGTAATCCGGTAACCGGCCACCGAATCGTCCTTCGACAAAAGTTCGGACGGGCCACCTCCTGCCAACACGGCATATAGCCGCGTTCCTTTCCGGATCGTCCCCTGGAGTTGCACCGACAGGGGCGGCGGGGCTTCAGGTGGAGGAAGTTCTTCGGGGGCAATTACCTCCGGGCTCCAAGTGTCCTCAAACAGGGTATCCTGCGGCGGGGATTCGTCCAGAAACGGATCACGATAGTCGAGCCGGAGCGCGGCATCGAAACGTTTCGACGTCCGGGATTCGCTTTTCGGAGACCCGGCCAGGACAGAAGTAGCTTCCGGGGCGGTATAGGCTACCACCCACCGAAAGACCAGCGCCCACACGGCCAACGCGACCAACAGCAACAGGTACGTCGTTTTTTTGTTTTTCATTCGTCTTCACCCTCTTCCGATTCGGAGATCAGTACCTCGAAAGCATAGTTCTGCACCGCACTCCGGTAGCGGCTGTTCAGTGCCTGGATCCGCCACTGGTACTTTCCATCGGGCAGGTCGAAACGCACCAGATGGTCGGTCACGACAGTGTCGGCCACGAACCATTGCACCTTGTCGAACGCCGGAGAGACCAACGTCAGACGATAGCTGTCGGCCCCCGACAGCGGATCCCAGGCGAAAGCCACCCTACCGCCGCTCATTACGATGTCCGGGGTCGGAGCGAGGATCCGAATCGCTTTGGCGCTGATGTCTTCGATCGTGCGAATGGCGAAGGCAGAGGTCTGTGTGTTGGTCCGGCAACCAACGTTGAACGCGTGAATCTGCCACTCGTAGACACCGTCGGCCAGATCGAGCCGGAGGATCGTTTCAGTCAGCGTCGTGTCGGCCGCCAACCAACGGATGTCGCGGAACGAGGGTGAAGCCACCCGCACGCGGTAGGCTGCCGCCCCGGGTAAGGGATCCCAGGCAAAAGCGACCTGTGGATCGTTCGTTTCGAGATTCGCAACCGGCGAAATCACGGAAATCGTTTCGCGGCTGATATCAGTCGCAGTCTGCACCCGGAACGAAAGGGTTTCGAAACGACTCTGATAGCCTGAATTATAGGCCTGTACACGCCATTCGTAATCGCCATCGGGCAGGTTGATCCCCAATTGGGTTTCGGTCATCATGGTGTCTTTCCATAGCCGTTCGATCTTGGAAAAAGAAGGGGCGGCTACCGTCAGGCGGTAGTCATCGGCCCCGGACAGTTCCTCCCAAAGAAAAGCGATCTGCGGGCTGTGGGTTTCGGCCCGCGAGGCGGGAGCGGTCATCCGCACGACCTGTTCGCTGATATCCTTGATCATCAGGTCATCGCAGGCGATCAGCAACAGGGAGGCGCTCAAAACTACGATTCGTTTCATATCTCAATCGGTTGAAGTGATCTGTTGGAGAAAAAGGGTCAGTTGCAGTGAGCGGCGGCGGTCGGCCGGGTATTCGGTGACGCGGTATTCGACCGCGACAATGCGCTCGTTTCCCACCCCGCCCTCGATCTCCGAAAGCAGATGGGTCAGGGAGTAGAAGCTGCCGCCCAGGGTCAGTTCGCCCGTGTAAAGTTCCATCTGATCCGAATGGGCCGTGAGTATGGGCAAAAACCGGTCGGCGGTAACCTGGCGGGCTTCGGCCAACGGGGCCACGTCGTAGAGGATTTTTCCCGTTTTCAGCCGGTTTCCCGTTGGTGGCACCGCCGTAGCCTGATGTGGCTTATCGGCCGAAGCGGCACGGGCGGCAGCGAGTTCCGAAGCCTGGCATTCGACCGTGTGCCTAAGCGCGAAAGCGGGCCGGATGGCATAGACGTAAACCAACAGAGGCGCCCCGACGGTCAGGACGGCCAACTTCAGGATGCCTATACGGTTTTGAAGGTTCATAGTTCTATTTCTATTTCTATTTCTATTTCTATTTCTATTTCAAACCGATAGCGTCCGGCCCGGTCTTTTTCAAGGGTGGTGAGTTTCAGTCGCGAAAACGGCTCGGTGCGGCGCAACGAATCGGCCATCCGGGCAACCGGTGCGGCGGCGAGGGCATAGCCCAACAGGAGGATCTTTCCCGATTGGCTGACGAGTGCCTTTCCTTCCCGTGGCCTTTTGACGATCGGATTGATCGACAACATGGTGAGCGTCACCTCCCGCGGTACCGTTCCGGCGATCTGGTCGGCCAACCACGAGTAAGGATAAGGCGAAGTGGGCAATTGCATTGCACGCAATTTTTCGGCACCGGTCTTCCGGCGGTTTTCGGCGACGGCGGCCTGTTGCAGACGCGCCAATTCTGTACGCTGCTCCCCCGCCTCCCGTCGCAATCCGTTCTGCACGAGAAAATTGGCTGACAGGGCAACCAGGTACACCGCCAGTGCCGGCGCCAACAAGCGGCGGTAGAGCGATCCGCACAGGCAATCCACCTCGGATACAGCCTGCACGAGGATCTTCGTTTGCAGGGTTGTTCCGAAAAAATCTTCGGCCGCAGCCCGAACTTCGACCAGTGAATCGCCGCCGGAGAGCAGGCGTACCGAAACCAAAGGCAGGCGGCAAGGGGCGAGTTCCGACATCAGGCCATCGTACATCTCCCGCCGCATAAACGTAAGGCGTACCCGGTCCTCGTCCGCCGATTCCGCTGCCGAAAGAAATTCTTCCGAATGTTCGAAAATGTGCCGGGCTGTTTCGCTTTCCGGGGTACACGACTTTGAAACCACCCCGTCTCCTCCCACCACCAGGATCCAGGGCGTTTTTCGCCCTTTTTTCATCCATGCGGCAGGGATAAAAGCCGTGCGGCAACGGATACGTACCCGTCCCTCGTAAAAAAGCATTTCGTAGCGCAAATACCGCCACCCGGCAGGTTGCGAAACGGCCACCAACACGTTCAATTTCCGGAATATGATCTTCAACGGGTTCACACGATCAACAAATTACCGTCGGTTTGATAAAAATGTTGAGCTTGCGCACTTCCTTGTTATCCTTCGATTCGCCGAACAAAAATTTCAGGATCGGCACCCGGGCGATGAACGACGGGCCCGAGGCGCTCTTTTCGCTGTTGGTGCGTTCAATGCCGCCGAGCAGGATCATATCCTCGTTCCGGGCCCGGATCTCGGATTTGAAACTGCGGGTGGTCGTTCCCGGTGGGGCGTCCTTCTCTTCCTTGGCCGTGAACTCGGTCTGTTCAAGTTCGATGGTGAGCGTGATCTCGTTGTTTCCACTTACCAACGGGACGATCTTAAGCACAAGATCGGCGTCTATCGACTTCCAGGTATACGATGAAGTCTGGATCGGGTTCTGTGACCCCATCAGGCTTTCGTTGATCTCCTTGTAGAAGCGGCGTTCGCCGCTTTTCAGTTCGGCTTCGTGGCCGTTGAGGGTGGCAAGCTTGGGGGTGGATTGCAATTCGATGCTGCCGTTACCCTCAAGAAAAAGCAGGTTGGCGTAGAAATTGGCGTTGACCTTGCCCAGGTTGACCGCGCCGAAGCCGTTAAAACTTTGGATCAGGCTGTTGATCGCCGAGGCCCCGAGAGAGAGGTCGATCCCGGGACTGAAGGTGCCTTTGGTGACGGTCGGCGCGTCGCCGACACCGAGCGAGATGCCCTGCTCGTTATTGCGATTTTTGGCGGCGTCGACAATGATCACCTCGATGGTCACGAGCGGCACCGTTTTATCGACCGATTTCAAGAATTGCTCGACACGCGCCACCAATCGTTGGTCGCCGCTCAGCACCAAGCTGTTCAGGTCGGGGAATACCTGGAGTTGCACTCCCTTTTTCAGTTCGGGGGGAATCGCTTCGGACAGCCGGTTGACCGTCCGGTTTTGCATCTGCACCACACGCACCGAGGCCAGTACCTGTTCTTTCGAGGCACCGAACATCAGGATTCCCTCCTCTTCGTAATAAGAGTAATCAGTGCCTGTAAACAGTACTTTCAGTAAGGTGTGCAGTCCGACATCGCGGAGGTAAAGGCTAGTTTGGCTATTGATCGGCGAAATAAAGTAGTAGTTCAGCCCCAGTTGGTCGCACAGCGAGGCGAGGATGTCGGCCGTGTTTCCTTGTCGAACCTGTAAGGTGATCCGGCCCAGGCTGTCGATCTCCAATTGATCGGCAGTGAGTTCGCGCCGCCGCGGGGAAGCGTTTTCGCCCGGAACGGCAGCCGCTGCCTTCGGTTCCAAAGTCCAACGGGAAGGCCCCACACGGAAAGCCTCCAGGTCGTTCGCCTCGGACAGGGAAAGAATCGCCTCGGACACCGGTAAGTCTTTCGCATAGCCCGATATAGATTTATAAGCCAACAGAGGGGGGATCACAAGGTTGACTCCCGAGGCATCGGCCACCAACCTGACAACCACATTGAGCGGGACGTTGCGCAGATCATAGCTCATTCGCGAACTGTCGCGGTCGAAGGTTACTTTCGGGCCTGGAATTTCGGGCGGCGGAGGCATGTAAGGGTAGACGGTGACAATGTTGCCCGTGATGTCGAGTGTCAGATTATACTGCTTGCACAGGAAATAGAGCAGGTCGTCGATCCGCGCCCGGGCCAGATTGCAGTTGACCGGTATCTCGCCGCCGCCCCGGATGACGATGCTCACCCGGCTCGCTTTGGCCACGTTGCGCAACAGGTAGCCCAACGGCATATTTCCTACCGAGAGATCGACCTCGGATCGAAATACCGTGTCGACCTCCACCAACAGATCGAGATCGGAGCGCAGTGCTTTCAGTCGGTCGTCCTGCCCTCGGACGGCAATCGAAAAAGAAAACAGGAGCGACACGAAAAAAATACGTTTCATATCATTGGAGTTGGGGTAGCAATTCTTCGAGCGAGGTTTCGCCGTTGCGGAAAAGAACCAATGCCGCTTCGCGCAGGGTGACGATCCCGCGTTGGGACAACTTGAGGCCGATGTCGTCGTGACCGGTGCGGATCGCTTCCGACAGTTCGCGGTCGACGGGGATCACTTCATAAATCGCCTTGCGGCCTTTGTAACCGGTGTAATAACAATTTTCGCAGCCTACGGCGCGGTAGTGGTGATCGGCCGAGAAGCTTTCGCCCACCTGCCGCCGCACGGTGGCATCGGCCGCCACCCGTTCCCTGCACGCCGGGCAGAGCAGGCGCACCAACCGTTGGGCGACACACAGGATCAGTGTCCCCGAGATGAGATAAGGGTGTGCCCCCATGTCGATCAGGCGCGCCACGCTGCCCCAGGCACTGTTGGTGTGTATGGTCGAAAAGATCAGGTGACCCGTCAGCGAGGAGCGGATCGCCATCTGTGCCGTGTCGGCGTCCCGGATCTCCCCCAGCATGATGATATCCGGGTCCTGGCGTAAAAATGTCCGCAGCGTGCTGCCAAAGGTCAGCCCGATCTCTTCTTTCAATTGCACCTGGTTGACGCCGGGGAGGGTATATTCCACCGGGTCTTCGATGGTGAGGATGTTGCCCGTTTCGCGGTTCAGCAGGCGCAGGGTGGCATAAAGCGTCGTACTTTTGCCCGACCCCGTTGGGCCACTGATCAACACCAGGCCATGAGGGCGCTGCACCGCCCGAATGTAATCGCTGAGCTGCTTTTCGGAAAAACCGAGATTTTCGAGGTCGAGCAGTTCAACATGGCGGGTGAGCAGACGCAGCACCACCTTCTCTCCGTAGATCGTCGGCAGGCACGACACCCGCACGTCGAATCTTTCGTCGCCCGCCCGGTAAAAGATACGTCCGTCTTGCGGAAGGCGTTTTTCGGAAATGTCGAGGTTGGCCAGGATCTTGATCTGATTGACCAACGCCGGATAGTTGTGCCGCTCGATCACATAGCGTTCGACCAGTCGGCCGTCGATGCGCATCCGCACACGGCAACGCTCCTCGTAGATTTCGAAATGGATGTCGCTCGCATAGCCGCGATGGGCTTCGCCGATGAGGCGCATCAGGAATTTTTCACCCGGAATGGCCGCCGCCTCTGCGGCGGCACTCCCTCGCTGTTGACGATAGTGTTGTTTGAGCAGTCGCAGGACTTCCTCTTTTTCCGTGGGAGTGACACGTATCTTACGGCCGATGATCACCTGCACCTCTGCGGCCAGTTTGTCCCAGTCGCGTTCAGCATCGCCGTAGCACAACAGTGTGCCCGCCGCTTCACCGTAGGGCATCAAGCGATATTCCCACGCCTGGCTCGGGATCAGTTGCTGCAGAATTTCGGCGGTTATTTTCTTCTCCCCTTTCATCGGAACAGCAGTGCCAAGGCATAACACAAAAAACAGACACCCACCGTTCCCACCAACGGAATCGTATCGGGTCGCCGCCGCAGAAGCCCCACCACCCACCACCACCCGAGTGACAACAGGAAAGCCGCGGTAAGGAAAAACACATAGCCGCGTAATTCGAACAACGGAGCGAGGGCTACGATAAACCACCCGTCGCCCGCACCGATCATCTGTCGACTGTCACCCGGTCGCAGGACATGCAGGAAAATCCACAATGCACCTCCCGCCAAGCCGATCAGGCCGAGATTGGCCGTCAGATTCAGCAGGACTTTGTGTGCTTCTGCGGAGAGCAATGCATAACCGAACTGGAGCGACGCAAAAAATACGAGGGCAAGCACACCGACCTGCCGCTCCCGAAAGTCGGAACGAATCATTACACCCAACGGCAGGAAAGAAGCAAACAACAAGAGGCGGGGATTCATCAAAGGATTGGTTTTGGTTGACAAATGAGAGGAAAAACTTGGGCGACACCGCATACGGACGTTTACCCGTTGTGGCGGAATCAGTCTTTGACCATTTCGCGCAGCGATTTGTCCTGGTCGATCTCCCAGACATTGAACACGCCGTCGCCGTCAAAATCGACCACGGCTGTCGCTGTCGCCCGGAAGCCCTGCTCGTTGGCTTCGACGATCTCGATCAGGTAATTGGCTGTGCCGCCGTCGGAAACCAAGCGCTGCTGCTCGAACCCCAATTCCTCAAGTGACGGGGAGTAGCGCGAATAAGTGTAAAAATGGCTCTTCTGAAGCGAATGCAGAAAAGTGATCTGTTGTTGCGCCTCGGTGCTTTTGGCTTTTGAAATAAGTGGCATCAGGTTGGGCAGGGCGATCAACACCAGAATACCGATAATCACCAATACGACCAACAATTCGGGTAATGAGAATGCGGAAACCTTTCGTATTGTATTTTTCTTAAGAAAAAATAGTGGCAAGGATCGGTTTTGCATTATTTAGTCGTTTTAAATTTAATTTATCATTGTGTTTTCAGAGATCATTATAACTAATTGCAAGTCAGTAATATATTTTGCATATTAGCGATCCATCTTGATATTTACACAATGCAATATCGTCTAAATTTCTGTGAA
>JAITVB010000061.1 GCA_031286025.1 Rikenellaceae bacterium | reverse complement strand
GTCCTGAGTCTCGATGCAGAACGCCGAGCGGAACCGGTGAACCGCCCCCCATTTGCCCTTGTCGACTCCTTTGATAAAATTGCCGCTGTAGAACTGCACGCCGGGACGGTCCGAGATGGCAACCATCCGGATCCCGGTCACGGGCGAATGGATTTCGGCCACCGGGCCGGTCATCCCCCACTGGTCGTTGACCCAGTTGTGGTCATAACCGCCGGCGATTTTCAGCGGTTCGTAGTCGTCGTTGATGCGTTCGCCGATGGTGTTAGCTTCTGAAAAATCGAGCGGAGTGCCGGCCACTGCGCGGATCTCGCCCGTCGGGATCAGCCCGTTGTCGGTCGGGGTGAAGGCGCTCGCCTTGTGGAAACGCAACACATGGTTTTCGATCGGCTCGATCTCCTTACCGTCGACGCCGTTGAGGTTGAAATAGGAGTGGTGCGACAGGTTGACGATCGTGGCCGAGTCGGTAGTCGCTTCGTAGTAGATCCGCAATTCGTTGTCGGCCGAGAGGACGTAGCGCACGCTGATATCGAGCGTCCCGGGATAGCCCATTTCGCCGTCGGGCGAGGTGTAGCGGAACAGGATGGCTTGGTTGCCGCTGACCTGTTCGTAGGGCTCGGCGGCCCACACGGCGGCGTGCAGGCCGTGGGTGCCGCCGTGGAGGTGGTTCTTACCGTCGTTCACGTCGAGTTGGTACTCACGACCTTCGAGCGAGAAGCGGCCGGCGGCGATGCGGTTGGCGTAGCGGCCCACCGTGGCGCCGTAATATTTTTCATCGGCGGTGAAATACTCTTGGATACTTCCCATACCGAGCACCACGTCGCGGAATTTGCCGTCCCTGTCGGGTACCCACAAACTCACCACCCGGGCGCCGTAATTGGTCAACTGGACGGTCAGGCCGTTGTCATTGGTCAGCGTATAGAGCGAAACGGGTTTGCCGTCGAGTTCGGTCTGGAATTTTTCGACAGGGATCAGGCGCACTTTCCCGGAATTTTCACAAGAAACGGCAAACAAGGCCAGGACGGCGATCACAAACAGGTTGCGGAGTGTTTTCATCGGTTTTTCATATTTTTCGTTGACACATTAATGAACGGCGGGATTATTTAACGGCGGCAACGGGAATATCGACCACTGTGCCGAATTGGTAAACCGGTATGCGGGCCACGGCGAATTCCTTCGCCCCGTCGGTCAGGCGGCAGCCTACGATGTCGGCCACAGGGTAGGCTATGGCGCCCTTGGCCGGGGAACTCGATTTACGCACCACCTGTTGATTGCGGGTGCGGTTTTCGGGGGTCAGTTCCAAGACGATGGGATTTCCTGAAAGGTCGTTGGCGGGCAATAATCCTTTTTCCGAAGAAAAGCGGCAGACGATCGCCGTCGTTTTGTCGGCCTGCGGAATCATGTCGAATTCGCGCACGACCTCTTTCACAAAGCTCTTTCCGACAAAGAGCGCCAGGTATTCTTCCTCCAGGCGGCCGATCTCGTCGAGAGCGGCCTTGAGGCCGCCGCCGAAGACGTTCTCGCCGGCTTCGCCCGTCACCAGTTCGATGCGGGCCTTGCGCAGGCGAAAGATCATGTTGGCCGCATCGGCCGCCTGTTCTTCGAGGCTGCGTTCGGCCGCCTGGGTCTTATCGAAGGGCATGCGCAAGAAACTCGTGTCGCTGCTCACATTCGAAACTGTTTCGATCCGCCCTTCTCCGTTGGGGCGGGACGTCTCACTCCGCCTGTCAAAGCGATCCGGCAATTCCGAAAAACCGTCGCCGGAGAGGGAGCGCAGGCCGTCGGCGCGGGCGCCGTAGAGTTGGAACGGGCTTTTATCCGGGTTGTCCAATACGAACACTCGCGAAGGGTCGCCCTCCTCGAAAGCGGCGATCGAGCCCCCGGTGACCGTGTAGATGTCCTTGTCCGAAAGCGGGGCCACCACCCCGAGGTATTTCTGGGCAAAGCGGGCGTAGGGGCCCTTGCGGATCGATTCGCACCGGGCCGCCACCCTGATCCTCAAAACGGTTTGAGGCAGGGCGTAGACCACGCTGTTGCCGTCGACGGCCATCCCCGCCATCGCAGGCGACGATTTCACCTGTCCCTGAGCGGGAAGGAGTGCTGCCCCGAAGGCGGCCAGAAAGAATATCCAAGTTTTCATAATATCCGGATGAATGATTGATTCTTACCATAGAAAAATATGTGATAAAATTAGAGATTTTATTTCGTTCTGACAAAATCCTGCCCCGGAAACCCGTTTTTTCACGAAAAAAAGATATCTTTGGCACATTCCCCAATATTTTTTCGTGATGAAGCTTTTCTGGACAGCCTTATGCTCGACAGCCGGGATTTTCCTGCATGCACAGACCCCGGCACCCCTTACCCTGCGATATGATTCACCGGCCGCCAACTGGAACGAGGCCCTGCCCGTGGGCAATGGCCACCTCGGGGCGATGATCTTCGGCGCGGTCGACGAAGATCATTTTCAGTTGAATGAAAATACGCTTTACAGCGGCGAGCCGGGAATGCAATTTACCGAATACAATATCTTTAAAAATTTCCCGGAAGTTGTCGCTGCGGCCCAAGACGGGAAATACCGCGACGCCTACGACATGATCCAACGCGACTGGTTGGGCCGTCTCCACCAATGTTACCAACCTTTGGGCGACCTCTTTCTGACCTTCGACCATACGGAGCCTGTCGGGAATTACGAACGCTCGCTCGATCTGCGCACTTCGATCCACAAGGTTTCCTATACCACCGGCGGAGTGAACTACACCCGCGAAGTATTTGCCTCGCACCCCGACCGGGTGATCGTCATCCGGTTGACGGCCGGCGAGCCGGGGGCGCTCAATTTCACGGCACGGTTCGAGTCGGTACATCCGACGGCCGTGCAGATGGTCGACGATGACCATCCCGGTGTTTTGCGCCTCAAGGGCCAGGCCCCGGGTGTGGCCGAACGCCGCACGGTGAAACAACTCACCGACTGGGACAATTTTTATAAACACCCCGAACTTTACGATCGTTGGGGCAACAGCCTTTTCGGGAAACACGTCCTCTACGGCGACGAGTGCGGCGGCAAGGGGATGTTTTTCGAGGCGCAGTTGGCTGCCGACGCCGACGGACAGATCGTCTATGACCGTGAAAAAGGAATAACCGTTACCGGGGCACAGGAAGCGATCCTGATCCTCGCTGCCGCCACGAGCTACAACGGCGTTGACAAAAGTCCGAGCCTCGAAGGGAAAGATCCCTCAGCCATTGCTTCGGGACAGATTCTGGCGGCGTTGTTCAAAGGATCTTCGGGCTCCCGTTCTGTTCCGGAACATCTTATGGGCCATCTGCCCAAGGGCTATTACGGCCTCCCCGAAAGGCATCAAAACTATACCGCGCTCTATACCGACCACCTCGACGACTACCGTGCGCTCTTCGATCGCGTTGAATTCACCCTCCACAGCACGGCGGCACAGCGGGCGATGCCGACCGACCGACGCATTCTGGCCTATAAATCGAAAAACGATCCCGAACTGGCCGCCCTGCTTTTCCAGTATGGCCGCTACCTGATGATCTCGGCTTCGCGCCCCGGCGGACAGCCGATGAACCTGCAGGGAATGTGGAACGACCAGGTGATCCCGCCCTGGAACTGCGGTTACACCCAGAACATCAATGCCGAAATGAACTACTGGCCGGCCGAAACCGCCAATTTGGCCGAGTGCCACGAACCGTTTTTCCGAATGGTCCGCGAAATGCGCGTCACCGGGGCGGTGACCGCCGGTAAGATGTACCGTGCCCGTGGTTGGGTGGCCCACCATAACAGCTCGATCTGGCGCGAGGCTTATCCGAACGACGGCGAGGCCACGAACGCCAGTTGGAACATGGCCGCCCCGTGGTTCGTCAGCCACCTGTGGGAACATTACCTGTACGGCGGCGACGAAGAATTCCTGCGTGAGGAGCTCTATCCCGCAATGAAAGAGGTCGCCGAGTTTATGCTCGACTGGCTGATGGTCGACAAGAGCGGTTGGTTGGTGACGCCCGTTTCTTCGTCGCCCGAGAACAGTTTCTTCGTGCCGGGGTCGCGCGTCCGCTCGTCGATCAGCCCGGGCTGCACGATGGACATGGCTTTCGTGAAAGAAATTTTCGGGAGGACGATCCGGATGTCCGAAAAACTCAACGTCGATGCCGATCTCCGGCGCGAGCTCTCCGAAAAATATCCCAAGTTGTTGCCCTACCGGATCGGCGAGCGCGGCCAGTTGCAGGAATGGATCTTCGACTTCGCCGAGGCCGAACCCCGACATCGACACATGTCGCACCTCTACCCGTTCCATCCTGGCAGCCAAGTCACCCCCGAACGTACGCCGGAGTTATACGCCGCTGTCCGCAAAACGCTCGAACTGCGCGGCGATGCCGCCACCGGTTGGTCGATGGGGTGGAAGATCAATCTCTGGGCCCGCCAACAGGACGGTGCCCACGCCAACATCATCGTCGACAACCTATTCACCCCGGTCGAATTCGGCGGTTACCCCCGTTCGGGCGGCATCTATCGAAACATGCTCGACGCCCACGCGCCGTTCCAGATCGACGGCAACATGGGCTATACGGCGGGTGTGATCGAAATGCTGATGCAGAGCCATGCCGGGTATATCCAGTTGCTTCCGGCGCTGCCCCCGGTGTGGGCCGACGGCGAGATTCGGGGTATCCGCGCCCGTGGCGGTTTTGAATTGGAACTGACCTGGAAGAAAGGGAAACTCGTCTCGGCCAAAATCCGCTCGGCCCTGGGAGGTGTGTGCCGGCTGAAAACCGACCGACCGGTCAAGGTACAAGGGACGGCAGCGCGTTCAGCCTTTGACGAAAATCCCAATCCGTTCTACTGCGAGCCAGAACCCGAACGGTTCGAAAA
Organism: Rikenellaceae bacterium; assembly: GCA_031286025.1. Classification (GTDB taxonomy): domain Bacteria; phylum Bacteroidota; class Bacteroidia; order Bacteroidales; family Rikenellaceae; genus JAITVB01. Next base: position 8,642 of record JAITVB010000061.1, on the reverse strand, counting down.
TTCAACCGGTGCGGCCCTGTTGCCGATTCCCGAAAAAACATATTACTACACCGATTTTCACACCCAATCCGGACAAGAGTACACCATACTATAAAATCCAACCCGAAAACCTAACCGATCATTTATGAAAAAACTGCTCCTTCTGCTCGCCGCTACGCTGGTCTTCGCGACGGGTCAAGCCCAGGATGCGGCCACAGCATGGAAAACGCTCTACCCGCAGATCCTGAAAAACATTAAAGCCCCGACTTTCCGGGACAAAGACTACAACATCGCCGATTTCGGCGCCGTGCCCAACGACACGACCATCGTCAACCACGCCTCGATCAACCGTGCCATCGCCACCTGCAGCATCGAGGGCGGCGGCCGCGTGATCGTACCCAAAGGCCTGTGGTTCACCGGCCCGATCACGATGCGCAGCAACGTCAACCTTCACCTCGAAGAAGGGGCGACGTTGCTCTTCACGACCGACCTCAAATACTTTCCCGTGGTGCTTACCCGATGGGAAGGGGTCGACACCTACAATACTTCGCCGCTGATCTACGCCTACGGCGAAACCAACATCGCCGTTACCGGCAAGGGGACCATCGACGGCCACGCTACCCGCGCCGACTGGTGGAGCCAGACCGGCCCCACTCCGGCCGAAGGCCGCGGTACGCAGCGCGTCAGCCGCCCGATCATGCTCAAGTGGGCCGAAGACAAGGTGCCCCTCGCAGAACGCGTGATGAACAACGGCGACGGGATGCGCGTGCAGACGATCAATTTCTACCTGTGCAGGAACATCCTGATCGAGGACGTTACCCTGTTGCGTTCGCCGTTCTGGGTAATCCATCCGCTGATGTGCGACAACCTGACCGTGCGCGGCGTGCGCATTGACAACCACGGCCCGAACGGCGACGGTTGCGACCCCGAGTCGTGTTCGAACGTGCTGATCGAGAACTGCTATTTCATGACCGGAGACGACTGCATCGCCATCAAGTCGGGCCGCAACAACGACGCCCGCGTGTGGAACATTCCGAGCAGGAACATCATCGTGCGTAACTGCACCATGGCCGACGGCCACGGCGGCGTGGTGATCGGCAGCGAAATCGGCGGCGGTTACAAAAACCTCTTCGTCGAAAACTGCAATATGGACTCGCCTAACCTCGACCGCGTGATCCGCCTGAAGACCAACAACTGCCGCGGGGGCACGATCGAGAACCTCTTCGTGCGCAACGTGACCGTGGGACAGTGTCGCGAGTCGGTGCTCCACATCAATCTCCGGTATGAGCCCAACGAAGCGTGCGACCGCTCGTTCCCGCCGATCGTGCGCAACGTGTGGATGGACGGCGTCACCTCGCAGAAGAGCCGTTACGGCGTGTGGATCGACGCTTACGAACAGGGTACCAACGTGTATGACATTCACGTGTCGGACTGTAACTGGAACGGTGTGGCCGAAAACAACTTTATCCGCGGACAGGTGGACAACCTGACCTTTGACAACCTGAAGATCAACGGCCAACCGGTGAAAGTGAAATAAGCCGCTTGCTGAACGACGAAAAGGCCGGAACGCATCATGCATCCCGGCCTTTTCGGAAAAAGTTCCAGGTGACGGCCGGTTCTCCTTCCGGATAAGAGCGAACGTCCGGGTTGCCGACAGGGGGAATTATCCCCTCTGTCCGGATGGCCGGAGGATTTCGGGAAATCGCTGTCGGAAAGTTCCCTCTCGTCACATCAAACGCTCCATCACCCGCCCCACGACAGAAAAGAAATAAGCCAAGGGTTGTGATTTTCAATTTTTTAACCTATCTTTGAAGCCTTAAGTTGCCATGAGTCATGCTGAAAGCGATCCTCGGGACCCCCGTATCCTGGATTTACGGGTTGGCGATTTACATCCGGCACAAGCTTTTCGACTGGAAGATACTGAAAGCCGAAGAGTTTGATATCCCTATTGTGTGCGTGGGCAACATCACGGTCGGGGGGACGGGGAAGACGCCCCACACCGAATTCCTGATCAACCATTTCCGCCGGAAATATAACGTGGCTGTACTCTCGCGCGGTTATCGCCGCAAGAGCAAAGGCTTCGTGTTGGCTTCGGCAGACAGCTCGTTCCGACAGATCGGCGACGAGCCGAAACAGATCAAGCTGAAATTTCCCGACGTCCCGGTGGCCGTGTGCAAAAACCGCAACGAAGGTATCCGCACCCTGCGCGAACTCCACCCCGAGGTCAACCTGATCATCCTCGACGACGGGTTTCAATACCGCCGCACCGAGGCGTGGGTCAACATCCTGTTGGTCGATTACAATCGCCCGACTTACCGCGACCATCTGCTGCCTGTCGGTTCGTTGCGCGACTTGAAGGGCCAGATGCACCGCGCCCAGTTCGTGATCGTCACCAAATGTCCGGTCGGTGAACTCAAGCCGATCGACTACCGCGTCGCCCGCAAGGCACTCAACCTTTATCCCTACCAGACGCTCTATTTTTCACATGTCGAACCGGGTGAACCGGTACCCCTCTTTCCCGAGCAGGAACGCCGCATTCCCGTCCATGGCCAACCTGTGGTCGGAATGGCCGGTGTCGCCGATCCCGTACCTTTCTTCGCTGACCTGGCCAAACATTACCAGGTAACTGAAACGCTTGCTTTTCCCGACCACTACGTCTACCGGATGCGCGACCTGCGGAAGATCAACGAGACGCTCGCCGGCTGTCCCAAGGACACATTGGTCGTCGTTACCGAAAAAGACGCCGTGAAGTTGACCAACCGTAAAAAGGTCTCGGCCAAGTTGCAACGAAAACTCTATTATGTCCCGATCCGTGTCGCGATGGTCGGCGAAACGGCCGAAACCGATTTCTATCGTCAACTCGACCAATATGTCAAATCGAATCAGAAATATAGTATCCTCCATCCGGAGTAAGACCGATTTCCGTCCCGAGGCGGGCATCATCCTGGGCACGGGCCTGGGCGGGTTGGCGACACAGATCGATGTGGTTTGCTCGATCGGTTACAACGAGATCGACGGTTTCCCGGTTGCCACGGTCAAAGGCCACGAGGGGCGCCTGATCTTCGGGATGCTCGGCGGCCGACGGGTGGCGGTGATGCAGGGCCGCATCCATTTCTACGAAGGTTATACGGCCCGGGAAATTTCGCTTCCGATCCGGGCGATGACCCTGTTGGGCATCGAAACACTTTTCGTGTCGAACGCCGCCGGAGGACTGAATCCCGAATATGCGGTGGGCAACCTGATGGTGATTACCGACCACATCAACCTGATCCCGAATCCGCTCATTGGAAAAAACCTCGACGAATTCGGGGTGCGCTATCCGGCGATGAACGAGGCCTACACCTCCGCCTTGGTGGCCCGGGCCGATGCGATCGCCGCGCGGATGGGACTCGATCTGCAACACGGCTGCTATTTGGGATTGACGGGGCCGTCGTATGAAACCCGAGCCGAATGCATCTTCTTCCGACAAGTCGGAGTTGATGCCGTGGGCATGTCGACCACCCCCGAAGTCATCACGGCCGTCCATTGTGGCCTGCAGGTCTTTGCCGTTTCGGTGATCACCAATCTCGCCTTGGGCGACGAAATTCCAACCACCGAAGCCGTCGAAAAAGCGGGGGCCGAAGCCGAACAGAAAATGACCCGCCTGTTTATTGAAATGCTCCGCGAAAGTTGATCTTCCCGGGATTGCCTGACGAATGAAACACCTGTTGTTTACCCTGTTGTTCGGATGCTGTGCCGCCGTCTGTTACGGACAGCGGGGGGCGAGCTATGTCATCGAAGGCGACTTGGGTTGCCTGCCCGAACTGGCCGATGAAGATTCGGTATCGCTCTATTGCGAGCGTAAATTGATCGCCCAAGCTCCGATGCACGAAAAAAAATTCCGGATCGAGGACACCCTGAAAGACGGTTGGGTGTTGTTCGGCCGGTTGGAATTCGAACGTTCAGGCGTGGCCTTGCCGGTGTTTCTTGAGCCGGGGCTAATTCGCGTGGCGTGTATTCTGCTGCCCGATTCGCTTGAGGGGATCGCGGTGACCGGCACCCCCACGAACGATGAGACGACATACGCAACCATCGAATATGCCGCCTTGAACCAGGCGATGATCGACGTTTCGCACGACTCAACCCGCACCGAGAAACAAAAGATGGAGGCCGTCGACAGCCTCTATACCCTCCAACAAAAATACTCCGAAGACCTTATACAGAAAGGGATGGCCGGGCCGGCCGCACCATATTTCATCGTCCAGAAATACTACTACGGCAACGACTACCAAGGTCTGCGTCAAGCGATCGCCCGAGTACGGGAAAACCTGCCCGGACATCCGTTCATCGAATCGTTGGATATGATCCTGCTGATGAAGCCCGGCGTTTCGGAGGGCGAACTGATCGGACAGTTCGCCCTGCCAGATGTCGCCGGACAAAAGGTAAGTGTCGATTTCTCCCGGAACAGGCTCACCATCATCGATCTCTGGTCGTCAGTCAGCGGCCCCAACGTCGCCGATTTCCCGAAATTGCGGAAACTGGCCCGTACCTGTCGCCGTCAGGGAATCGTCTGGGTCGGCATTTCGGCCGACCGCGACCCCGATCTTTGGAAACAGACCCTGCGACGTAAAAAACCCGTCGGCACCCAACTCCTCGATCAAGACCAATGTCTGACCCAATCTTGGAATATCACCGTCTATCCTACTCGCCTGGTCGTCGGCCCTCAAGGTGAAATCCTCTTCAAAGGCAACTCTGTCCGGGAACTTGAACGGTTTTTAGACCGGCTCTGACTGCTTTTTTTAATTTAAGTAATGCGAAATAATTATTGTCATGCTATTTGATTTCTATCTATGAATAAAAATGTATCGATAATTGTTGAGCATTACTTAAAATAAGCATCCGTGAAAAAGCCCCTCGAACTGTTGGCTCCGGCCAAGGACGCCGCACACGGTATCGCTGCCGTCGACTACGGTGCCGATGCGATCTACATCGGTGGGCCGCGCTTCGGGGCGCGCAGCGCGGCGGGCAATGAGATCGACGAGATCGGGCGGTTGGCGGCCTATGCTCATCGCTTTGGAATACGGGTCTATCTGACACTCAATACATTGCTTTACGACGATGAGCTGCGCGAGGCCGAACGCATCGTTCGCCAGGCATGGGAAGCGGGGGTCGATGCGTTGATCGTTCAGGACATGGCCTTTTTGGAGATGGACCTGCCACCGATCGCACTCCACGCTTCGACCCAAACGGCCATCCGCACACCCGGGCGGGCCGTCTTTCTGGAACGGGCCGGATTTTCGCGCCTGATCCTCGAACGCGCCCTTTCGCTTGACGAAATCCGTACGATTCGGGCCGCTACCGGGGCCGAACTGGAAGTTTTTGTGCATGGCGCCATTTGTGTCTGTTACAGCGGCCAATGCTATTTGAGCCAAGCGATTGCAGGGAAAAGCGGCAACCGGGGCGAATGCCGGCAACCCTGCCGTTGGGATTTTTCGTTACGGGACGGGAACGGGAAAACGTTCGCCACCGGAAAACACTTGCTTTCGGTATCCGATCTGAATCTTTCGAACCACCTTGAAGCGTTGGCCGACGCGGGCGCCACCTCGTTCAAGATCGAAGGACGGCTGAAGGATATGACCTACCTTAAAAACAGCGTGGCCTTTTACCGCCAACAGCTCGATGCCCTGATCGCCCGCCGGCCCGAGTTCTCGCGAGCCTCGGCCGGGACAGCGGCTTTCGACTTCATACCCGACCCCGAAAAGAGTTTTTCGCGCGGTTTCTCGGATTATTTCCTGAACGATACCCAGAACCGGGTGGCGTCGTTCGGCACACCCAAATCCGTTGGCAAACCCATAGGCCGCGTGGCCCGCATGCTGTCCGACCGGATCGAACTGGAAACGGAATCGCCGTTGATCGCCGGCGACGGCATCTGCTTTATGACTCCGGCCGGACTTGCCGGAACCAATGTCAACCGCGCCGAAGGCCGCATCGTGTGGCCCAACCGAAAGAATGACCTCACACCCGGCACCGTACTGTTCCGGAATCACGATCACGCTTTTGTCCGTGCGCTCGACACCTGCCGTACCCGCCGCACGATTGGTGTAACAGCCTTGCTCGACACCGCGCCCGGACAAATCACGTTGACCCTCACCGACGAAACAGGCGTCGCGGCCAAAAAATCGCTTACCGGCGATTTCGACCCGCCGAAAAACGCCGATAAAAATCGTGAAACGTGGGTCGCCCAACTTTCGAAAACGGGCGAAACGCCTTTCCGAATGGAGCGGGTCGATATCACTGGCGACCTCCCTTTTTTGTCCGCCGCCGCGATCAACGTCCTGCGTCGAGAAACGCTCGCCGCCCTCGACGACGCCCGCTTGGGCGCCTGGCATCGCCCCGCCCCTGCCCCGCGCGACGAGGCCGCCCGTTATCCCGCCGTAGCGCTCGACTACCGCGCTAACGTCACCAACGTCTTCGCCGAGAAGTTTTTTCGGAATCACGGTGTGACGGGCCCTGTCGAAGCGGGCCTCGAACGACAAAAAAAATATGCCGGAAAAGAACTGATGCGCACCCGCTACTGTCTGCGTCGCGAAATGAACTTGTGCCCGAAAGAGAGAAAAGGAAATGCTGAAAAGCTCTATCTCGAAAATAAAAACCATACCTTTGAGTTGCACTTCGACTGTCGTGCCTGTGAAATGGCGGTCGTTTACCCCGAGAAAAAAGGATGAAACCCGAATTGCTCACCCCCACTCATTGGAAAGACTACCAACTGATCGACAGCGGTGCCGGCCGCAAACTCGAACGTTTCGGCCCTTGGATCACTTCACGCCCCGAACCCCAAGCCATCTGGAACCCGTCGCTCTCTGAAGCCGAATGGGAACGGATGGCCCACGCCACGTTCAAAAACCGCGCGAGCGACGACCGCGGCGAATGGACCTGCAAAAAAGGGATGCGTCCTGACCAACAATGGTTCGTCGAATATCGCTATGGTGTGATGGCCTTGCGCCTGCGTCTGGCCCTGACCGCCTTCAAGCACGTCGGCGTTTTTCCGGAGCAGGCTGCCAACTGGGATTTTTTGTGGGATAAGGTAAATGCGCTCCAAGACGCAGGCGAACAAAAGATCCGCGTACTCAACCTCTTTGCCTATACCGGCGGCGCAACCCTGGCCGCACGGGCCGCCGGCGCCGAAGTGACCCACGTCGACGCCATCAGGCAAGTCGTCGCCTGGGGCAAGGAGAACATGGAAGCCACAGGCCTGCACGACATCCGTTGGATCGTCGACGATGCCATGAAATTCGTCAAACGCGAAGTCAAGCGCGGAAAGCAATACCACGGCATCATCCTCGATCCTCCCGCCTACGGCCGCGGACCTGACGGTGAACGTTGGGTGCTCGACGAAAACATCAACGAACTTCTTGCCGAATGCGCCAAACTAATTCCCCAACATAAAAGCTTTCTGGTATTAAACCTCTATTCCATGGGACTCTCCGCCCTGTTGGCAAAAACCGCCGTCAACCAAATCTTCGGCCCGGCCCCCTTCGAGCAATTCGGTGAACTTTACGTCTCCGACCAACACCGCAAAAACCTCCCCTTAGGCGTCTGCTCTCGGTTCTTTAAGGCTTGAAACCGGCTTTGACGACCGGCATTTGTGTCGCCTCCTTTCGGTCGGTGAATTCACCCGCCGTTGGCTGACAACCTCGGTTGTAAAAAATCTCCGAGCCGTTTTTTATAAAAGCGGCTCGGAGATTTTTTGGAAAGGCTGTGCTTTTCTGAGACCGACTTTAAGAGAATAAGGATGTGTTGTGAACACCCTGCCGGATTAATCGTACCTTTGTGGCGATAAAACAGAAAAGATGAAAAAACAGAAGAAAGCCCACCAGGCCGCACCCGGCGACCTCGCAACGACCCTTGCGGAAATTTTTCGTAAAAACCCGTTTCGCGTTTACAGCCTGAAACAACTGACCGGCATGGCCGCCGCACAAAGCCGCGACGACAAAGCCGCTGTCCGCTACGCCATCCGCGACCTGTTGGCCGGACAGTCCATCGAAGAAACCCGTGACGGCAAATACCGCTTCCGCCTCTCGACCGGCGAGGAGATGGTCGGCACCGTCGACCGCACCGCTTCCGGATCGGTCTATGTCGCCATTCCCGGCCAGGAAAAAGATATGCACGTCGAGCAGGAAAACACCCTCCACGCCCTCGACGGCGACACGGTTCGCGTACGCCCTATCCGTTACCGACGCAACGGTTCTGTCGAAGGTGAAGTGACAGAAATCGTCAACCGCGCCGACAAAAACTATGTCGGCCGCATCGAGCTGACGAAAAATTACGCCTTCGTCACCACCGACTCTCGCAAGATGCCCAACGACATTTTTATACCCATTCGCGAAATCCCCGCGGAGGTGCAGGACGGTTACAAGGTGTTGGTAAAGATATCGGAATGGCCGATGACGATGAAGAATCCGCTCGGGAAAATCGTCGACGTACTCGGCATGGCCGGCGAAAACAATACCGAGATGCACGCCATCCTCGCCGAATACGATTTGCCGTATCGTTTCCCGGAGGACGTTGAACGGGCCTCAGAAAAAATTCCGGATCAAATCACTCCGCAGGAAGTGGCCGACCGCCGCGATTTCCGGGGCGTGACCACATTCACGATCGACCCGGTCGACGCCAAAGACTTCGAC
>JAITVB010000222.1 GCA_031286025.1 Rikenellaceae bacterium | reverse complement strand
GAGGATGCTCGCGGTCGTTATGGCGGACGACAATGAATTGCGTGTCCACGATGCCCATTTTCTGCATATACTCCACGGCAACTTTGAGCATAAATGCGTTGTCAATTTTGCTTTTATCCTGCGCCGAAAAGTTCAGTGAGATATGTCCGACCTTTCGACCGAGGCGCGGATTAAGCTGGGATTGAGCCTCGAAACTGTCGATGACCGACTGCCGATTTTCGAGCAAAACGCTCTCGGCGGCGAGCAATTTAGCGTCCCGTTTGCCTGTCACATACCGCACACACCCGCCGAATGAGCCTCCCTTAACTATCTTCGCCATCATCGCGGAACAGCTTGAGCGTTCGGGAAATTTCGCCAACTACCTGCCTGCTTTGGGCGGCGTTTTCAGGATAGCCCGCTTGATGTGCAAGCCTTGCAAGTTGGTTCAGGTTGTTGCCCACCCCCAAGAGATTACGCATCCACCCGGCTTGCTCGGATGTAAAGCGCGGGACGATCCGACAGCCTGTAACGGCACGTCGGACTATCTCCGCTCTCGGTAGTTTGGCGGCTCTCGCCTTTGCTTTGAGGGTCAAGTAATCTCCGGTAGGGAGCATGAACGACACCTTGTACTTCAGTTTCTCGACGGCCCCTTTCTTCGGGCGACCACCTTTGTTCCTCTGCTTTGTCTTTTCGTTATCTGCCATACGACATTCGTTTTAAGATTAATTCCGCTCCGGCTACCTTATATAAAGAGCACGGGAACATTGATTTTTAATTCCGACCACCATTACAAGGCGGACGGGATTATCGTTTTTTCAGTTCCGCCCATCCCATGCGAACGGAGACCAACGGGATAGTCGCAGTCGCCTCCGGCGATCGGGATGGGTGGAGCGCGAGCGGTTACGCTCGCCAACCTCGCAGAGCAAGTTTTAGCCGAAAGGCGGGTTTTGTGGTACCACAAAACATAAACTTGCTTACCCGAAAACCATAAATGGTTTTCCGTTATCAGGCGCGGCTTAAACGGCAAGGCCGCCGCCCTCGTTTTTGCTACCCCCGACCGCCTGACATTGATAGCGGTAGGGACTGTTGGCCGCCTAAACTTATCGGCGGCTTTGAGATTTTCAGTCGGGGATGACCGCTTAATCGGGTAGGTGGGATTTCGGAGAGAGAAATTAAACGTGGATACTTCTCACTCAGCTTAGCGCATCCGCTCCGCTTGTTATACTCAGTGTGCTTGCTCGGTCGGAGATATGCGGCACACACAGTTCACCGAGTGTGCGCACCGTACCGACCTGTACCCATTGGCTACATTTTTCGCCAGTGTTCGATGTCGGCCTCGTGGACGGCGAGATGGTGCAGGGCGATGTTCTCGACCAACCCCGACACGCTCATCCCACGTTCACCCAGTAGCCGCACGATCCGGTCGAGCCTGTCCCGTGTGGTGCGGCTAATGAACACGGGCTTGCGGTCGATAATCTTAGGGAGGGGCAGAAACGTTGCGCGATACTCACAGAGATCGCTCTTTCGCTGTTTCGCTGTGCGGCGAATGAAATCAGTGTCGGTAGCGGAAGCACTCGGTGCCGATTGCTCACTTGGTGGAGTAGGTGAAGCGGATGAAGTATGCACACCGACTACATTGATTTCGGCGAGTGAGGCTGCCTGAGTCGATTCTTTGGGCACAGTAATCTCGCTACCTTCAGCGGCGTCATCATCCGCAATAGGAATAATGGCGCGTCCCAAAATTTCGTCGCCCCTGTCGGGCGCGGAGCTGGCCGCTCTGTCGTACTCGTAAGGCACGGTAACCACCTCGGGATCATCCGTCGTGATGGGCGCGGCGATCGTGAACCCGGTCGCCTCGTGACGTTCTTCGGGAGAAGTGTGCGCACTCGCCTCATTGAGCACAGTGCGCTCACCCGTTTCATCGGACGTGCCAGGCACATCGTCCGATAGCCCCATCATGTCCCGCAGTTTCTTTTCATCACCGCTCCCCGGTGCCCATTCCTTGACGGGCGCGGTGCGGTCGTTCTTTGTTTTTGTAGTCATAGTAGAAAAGTGTGTTATTAGTGAATAAATCCGTTTCAGTCGGCACAATGGCTCGACTGTGGCGACAAAGAAAACCACAATACACAGACAGTCAAAGTGTTCGGGTTTTTCTGCACTGATACGCACAATTTTTCGTCGATTGAGGGGGCCAGAACGGGTAAAATATGGCCCGGCGAGTGAGGTCGAGCGGTGCGGGATCGCGGACGATCCTGCTGCCGCTCCGGTGAGGTTTGCCGACTTTGGACTGGCGGGATTTCCCGGATCACCCATCGCACTATGACGCGATTGCATGGGGTGCGGATTGTTGACTTGGCTGCCAGAAGCGACCAGTTCGATGCCTCTTACGCGCAAAGCGGCTTGCGGCGGTATCGGAGGTGGGAGAACGGCGTATATTTGCCAGTGTGAGCGGGAAACGGCCCACAGGCGATGACTCCCGGTGTAACGGGATGTAACGTATAGGCAGAAAAACCACCTTTGCGTTTGGCGTGATAATTTTGAAGTGTCGGGGCAGAAAGCGCGGGTGTCGGAGCGAAATTTTCCAGTATGGCTGTGGGTGAATTTTGGAGATTTTGCGGTTCGTCGGCGACCGAAATACCCGGAAAAGATGCAGAATCAACGTCCTCGACCAACGCCACTCCCGGCCACAAGCTACCACAGCCTCCGAGAATGCAACAAACAGCGGGAAAAGAGGTTAGATTTGCCGACGGGATGAAAAAAGTAGAAATTTTAAACTATAACAATTTGAAATTATGGAGATCATAAACATTGAAGCTCGCACATTCGAGGCGATGATGACGGGATTCGAGACCTTCGCCGAGAAGGTCGATGCACTGTGCCGTGCCAACGGAGAGAAGACCATGCAGAAGTGGTTGGACAATCAGGAGGCTTGTAGCATACTGAGCATTACTCCCCGAACCCTTCAAACGTATCGGGACAACGGCACGATACCCTATACCCGTATCGGGAACAAGATGTATTACCGCCCCGACGACCTGAAACGACTGATCCTGCGTATTGCCGACCGGGAGAAACAGAAGATATCCAATAACTCTAAAATCGACTAACATATGAATGACAACGAATTGATTACAAGGAGTAACGAGCGCATATCCTCGTTCTTCAAATCACTCGACCGTATGGTTATTGGACTTGAACGTCTTGCGAAGACCTGCAAGCCCACCCTCGACGGTGAACGTTATCTGACAGACAAAGAGGTCTCGGCGAGGCTTCGGCTCAGCCGCCGCACCCTCCAAGATTACAGGGATCAGGGACGTATCCCCTACTGCCAATTCGGTGGGAAAATCCTGTATCGGGAAAGC
>JAITVB010000215.1 GCA_031286025.1 Rikenellaceae bacterium | reverse complement strand
ACAGAGCGTCGACGGTCGGGTCAATTTTTCGTTGTTGGTCGATAATTTTTCGTTTGACAATACGCGCTACGTTCATTCGCTGCTGCACTATCCGCTCTATCGCAATTCAAGCTACGACGTGCTGCGCTGTTATGCGCCGCCCAACCGTCTGGGCGTCCTCTATCCGAAACTCGACCGGCAGGGTGTGGTGGCCTTGGCCGACACGATCGTCCATCGGATCGAGATTACCGCAGGCGATGATGTCGGGAACCGCTCGGTGTTGGCCTTCAGCGTGGTGCGCAGCGAAGTTTTTCCGGCGGCGGTCAAACCGGCAGGCATTCCCGTGGTATGGAATAAGCCGGCTTCGTATGACGACGGGCAAATGACGATCACCCTGCCTGCCAGGGTACTTTACGAATCGACCTTCCTGTCGGTGTTGGAACGTCCCCGTCCGAAAGGCGCCCTGTCACCCGTCTACACGCTCGTGAACGATCAGGCACCGCTGCAAACGGCGATGACGTTGAGCCTGAAGGTCGATGCGGTACCAACAGCCCTGTACGGAAAACTCTGTTTCGTGAGTTATGACCGCGACTCGACCTCGCGCACCTACGAAGGGGGTTTCTTGCAGTCAGGCCGGATGGTGCTCTCCACCCGCACCTACGGCACCTATTATGTCGTGGCCGACACCCTGGCACCGAAAATCACCCCCAATTTCCGACCTGACGCGAGCATGACCGGGGCGCAGAGACTATCGATCACCGCGCGCGATGATTTGAGCGGCATCAAGCGTTGGGCGGTCTACATCGACGACGCTTGGACTCTGAGCGAACACGACCCGAAGAGCCACACGATCACCCACTTCTTTGCCGACGCCCGCTACGCTGAGGGAAAGACCCACACCCTGCGCATCGAGGCCGAGGATAACCGTGGCAACCGCACTGTCGTTTCGACGACTTTTGTCTGGTAAGCTGCGTATTATCAGGCCGTTTTTCGGGAGCGTGGGTGCTTTCTTCGGATTGTTGTTGATTTCTTAATGCGGCAAAAACCGGAGATTTTTCTTCGCACCTGATAGAGTGTTCGGGAAAATGAAGTTTATTGCTTCGCTGAATTCCTCTTCGTTCCGGTTCAGAAAAGATTTTGGGACTGCTTTTCCATGAATCAGCCCATATTTGTCGAATTCGACAAAGTGTGATGACAATATTTGTTTCAAAACTAAAAATATCTTTCTTGAGATTCATTGTCCGGCGAAAATTTTTTTTGCTTTTCCCGAAAATCATGCTTTTTCCGGTGTTTCTCCTGGTTGCAGGAACAGCGTTGGGACAACGGGGAACAGAGACGACGGTTGCTTTCTACAACGTTGAGAATCTGTTCGACACGATCAACGATCCGGGGGTAGATGACCGCGATTTCCTGCCCGGCGGACGTTACCGGTGGACGGAGGAACGGTTTCGGGAAAAGATCGAACACTTGGCCGGAGTGATTGCCGGAATGGGATTTCCCGATGTGGTGGGGCTTGCCGAGGTCGAGAACGCCGGGGTGATCGAGGCGTTGACCGGAGCACCGCAACTGGCTGCGGCGAGATATGATTATTTCTATTTTACCTCGCGCGACCGACGCGGGATCGGGGTGGCGATGCTCTACCGGTCGGGACGGGTTGACCCGTTGACGGTTCGACCGCTGCGATACAGGGGTGTGTCGACCTATACTTCGCGCGATATTCTCTATGTCTCGGGACGGTTGGCGGGGAGCGACATTCATCTGTTGGTGTGTCACCTGCCTTCGGCGGGGTCGGCGGCGAGGTACCGCACGGCGGCGGCCCGGTCGGTGCGCGACTATGCCGATTCGATCGGCCGTACCGGAGCGGCGGTGGCTGTGATGGGCGACTTCAATATGAATCCGGGGAGCAAACTCTACCGGGAATTGACTGTCGGAGCCGACAGCCGGACGGTGCTGAAAAATCCCTATGCGGGGCTTTTTGCGCGGGGCTACGGGTCGTATCGTTACCGCGAACGGTGGAATATGTATGACATGGTGCTCGTCAACCAGGCGCTGTGGCCCGACGGTGAAACCGCGGACGGCGGTTCACTGTTGCGGTTCCGCGAGGGCAACGCCCACATCTTTATCCGCGACCATCTGATCCAGACCGGCGGGCGGTGGGCAGGCTATCCGTTCCGCTCCTATTCCGGATCGCACTACATCGGGGGTTACAGCGACCACTTGCCGGTTTATCTCGTCATCCGAAAAGAGTGATCCCGCCGTCCGGAACGAAGGGACAGCGGGATCGCAAACGGTGAAAATACGGCCGTTAGAGCCTGTGTTTCAACGCTTCAGCCAATGCGACATACATTTCATATTCGAGCGTAAGCCACTGGCTCTCATTCTCGTAGTAGAAGAGTAATTCACCCAGGTAGGCGACGATCGACGAATTGCCCAATTCAAAATCCTTTGCCACCAGGGCGATCCCTTCATGGATATTTTTTAAGGAGACCCCTTCTAAAAAGCGTTCGCGGGCCATTTCGGCACGGGCTACCGTATTTTCAAGCAGTAAGCGGGTGTCGACTTCGGTGCTTTGGGCGCGGAGGGCGACGGCAATGTTCCGGGCTTTGGCGGCCTTGACCTTGTTAGCCCCCCCCCACAGCGGGATGGAAACGCCTGCCGTCACACCGAAGAAGCTGTCGATCGCCGTGATCTGCTCGCCGGCCACCCCGACATTGAACGACGGCAGGGTTTCGGCTCGTTGGATCGATATATTGGTTCGGCTTTTGTCGGCTTCAAGGCGTACGGCGCGGATCGATGGGGCGGAAGCCATCGCCTCTTCGACCACACCGCTCAAGTCTTCGGCCGGGTTGTCGATATAGGCGAAGCCCGCCGTTTCGACGTAGGGCACGTCACAGATGATCGCCAGTTCGCTCCGGTCGGTTTCCATCAACAGGCGGTTTTCCATTAACTGAGCGCGCACGGTCGCCAGAAACATTTCAGCGCGGTTGATGTCGAGGGCCGTCGCTTCACCCATCTCGAACCGCTTGTGGGTCGAGGCGCGCGTCTGTCCGGCCAATTCGAGGCGGCGGGTGAGTATTCGGTCCATCTTGGTCAGGTAGACCATTTCATAGCACACCTGCTTGGCCCGCAACAGCATGTCCTGACGCAAGCCGGCGAAATCGGCCCCGGCCTGTTGCTGTTCGAGTTTGGCATATTTCGACTTGGCCGAATAGACACCCGGCCAGTCGATCTGTTGGGTGACGCCATAGGTTTGACGCACGCCTTCGGTCTGGTGCGTACCGGGCATATATTCGTAGTTGACCTCGGGATTCGCGGGGTTGATCCCCACGCGCGAGGCGATGGCGCGGGCGTCGGCGTTCTGGCGTTCGGCACGCATGTGCAGGCTCTGCTCCTCGATCCCGCGCAGGAAATCGGAAACGCTCTCCTGGGCCATAGCCGGGACAGAGATGAGAAACAGAACGCTACCGAGAATTATCGAATGATTTACGTATTTCATGTTGTTGTTGTTGTTGTTGTTGTTGTTTGACTGTACAAAATTACAGAGGACACTGCCGGCCGGGAATACATCCTTTTCGTAAAATGACGGTTCCGGGCAGCTATGGACAGGCAGTTCTTGGACTATACCAGGTTTTTGCGCGTTTCCTCCCTGTCTTTCATTATCTTATACACTATGGGAACCAGATAAATATTCAAAAAGGTAGACGAGAGCAGCCCGCCGAGGATCACCACGGCCATCGGGCTTTGGATCTCGTTGCCCGCGCGGCTGCTTTGCAGGGCGAGGGGGATCAGCGCCAACGCCGCCGTGAGGGCGGTCATCAGGATTGGGGCCAGGCGGTCGGCCGAGCCGGCGAGCACGGCTTCGTCCAACGAACGGCCTTCGCGGCGCAGGTGTTCGTAGTGCGACACGAGCAGGATACCGTTGCGCGTGGCGATGCCCAACAGCGTGATAAAACCGATCACCGCCGGGATGCTTATCACCCCCGACGAGAGCCACACTGCCGCGATGCCGCCGATCAGCGCCAACGGCAGGTTGAGCAGGATCAGGCCCGACAGGCGTACGTCTTTGAACTCTTGGTACAACAGCAGGAAGATCAGCAGCAGGGCTATGAACGAGGCGAAGGCAAGAGTGCGCGTGGCTGTTTTCTGGCTCTCGAACGAACCGCCGTACTCAATATGAAACCCTTCGGGCAAAGCGATGAATTGATCCACACGCTTCGAAATGTCGTCGACCACGCTGCCCACGTCCCGGCCGACGACATTGACCGAGATGACGAGTTTGCGTTGGGCGTTTTCGCGCGAAATGGCGTTGGCGCCGGCCGATGACTTCACTTCGGCCACCAAACCCAACGGAACTTTGGCACCGTCGGCTCCGTCCACAAAGATGTTGCGGATGGATTCGATCGAGCCGCGATTGCTTTCGTCGAAGCGGACGACCACCGGCACGGAGCGGCCCTGCTCGAAAATTTCGCCGACCTGCTGACCGCCGATGCCATAGCGCACCACTTCGTTGAATTCGGCGAGCGTCATCCCATAGTGGGTCAGCAGTTCCTTGTTGGGGATGATCTGCAGTTGCGGAACTTCGATCTGCTGCTCGACGTTCAGGTCGGCGATGCCGGGTACATCGGCGATTTCGGCTTTGATCGCGTTACCCGATTCGAACAACTGATGAAGATCGTCGCCGAAAAGTTTGACGGCAATGTTGGCCCCCGTGCCCGAAAGCATCGCGTCGATACGGTGGCTGACGGGTTGGCTGATTTCGGTCACCATACCGGGAATGTCGGCCAGGCGTTCACGCACTTTTTCGAGGAATCGGTCTTTGCTTTCGCCGCGGGGCAGAGTGAAGGGCACGTCGATCTCCGACACGGCCGTGCCGAGCGAATGTTCGGCCATTTCGGCGCGGCCCGTGCGGCGGGCGGTGGTTTTCACTTCGGGCATCTTGAGCAGGACGCGTTCGACTTGGCTGCCCAGTTTATCGGATTCGTCGAGCGAAATACCGGGTGTACCCATGGCCAGGACGGTGATCTGCCCCTCATTGAATGGCGGAAGGAATCCGCGGCCGAAAGTCGAGAAGACGATCAATGCTCCGGCAAACAGGGCCAACGAGCCGTAAAGGATGGCTTTTTTGTGGTGCATGGCCGCCGCCAAACTACGTTCGTAACGCGGCCGCAGCCATGCCGAAGCGCCCCGTTCATGGGTCGCGGCCGAAAGCACTTTTTTGCTGCGCAGCAAAAAGTAACACAACACCGGAGTGAGCGTCAGCGCCACCACCAACGAAGCCAACAATGACACGATGTAGGCGATGCCCAACGGTTTGAGCATCCGTCCTTCCATCCCGCTCAGGAAAAAGAGCGGCACGAACGACACGAGGATAATCAGCGTCGCATTGAGGATCGACGCCCGGATCTCGACCGACGCGTCGAAAATCACCTGCAGCACGGGCTGTCGCTCTCCTTCCGGGTATCGTGCATTCTCTTTCAGGCGTTTGTAAACGTTTTCGACGTCGATGATCGCGTCGTCGACCAACGAGCCGATGGCAATCGCCATCCCGCCGAGGGTCATGGTGTTGATCGTAATGTTCAACGCTTTTAGGATCAGAATCGTCGTCAGGAGCGACAAGGGAATCGCCGTGAGCGAGATCAGTGTCGTGCGCCCGTTCCACAGGAAAACGAACAGGATGATGATCACGAAGATCGAGCCTTCCAACAGGGCGCGCCCCACGTTATTGACAGCCACTTCGATAAATTCGCCTTGATTGAAAATGTCGGTGTGGATCTTTACATCGGGTGGCAATGTGATTTGGATGTCTTGCAGGGTCGCGTCTATCTTTCGCGTCAGTTCAAGCGTGTTGACGTTAGGCTGCTTAGTAACCGTCGCCACCACAGCCGGGGCGCCACGGTATGCTCCCTCGCCGATCTTCTGGGCCGCGCCGATCTCGATATCAGCCACGTTGCGCAGGCGTACCGCCGCATCGCCCTCACCCCGTTTGACGAGCAGCGCACCGAGTTCTTCGATCGACGACGAGCGGCCCATGCCGCGCACCACATATTCGTTGCCGTATTCGTTCAACACACCGCCCGAAGCGTTTATATTATTTCCGTCGACGGTTTTTATCACCTCATCGAGCGTCACCCCGAAATGCTTCATCTTGTCGGGGTTGGGCTTGACGAAATATTCCCTTTCTTCGCCGCCCAGATAGGAAATTTGGGCTACACCGCCCAGGGCCAACAGGCGCGGGCGGATGGACCACTCGACCAACGTGCGCAGATCCATCGCCGAGGTCGTCGAGTCGGCCGTCACGGTAAAGGCGTAGATTTCGCCCAACAGCGACGATTGGGGAGCAAGCATCGGAGCGCTGACACCCTGGGGCATCTGTTCGGCGATCGATTGCAGTTTTTCGGACACGATCTGGCGGGTGCGCAGGGGGTCCATCCCCCAGTCGAACTCGACCCACACGGTCGACAGCCCTACCTGAGACGAAGAGCGCACACGACGCACGTCAGCCGCGCCGTTAACCGCACTTTCGATCGGGAAGGTGACCGAGCGTTCGACCTCCTCGGGAGCCATACCGCCGGCTTCAGTCATTACGACCACCGTCGGTGCGGTCAAGTCCGGGAAGACGTCGACCTCCATCTGGCGGGCCGTCCACAAGCCGACGGCGGTCACCACCGCCGTCAACAGCAGGATCACCAGGCGGTGATGCAAGGCGTAGTTTATGATTTTGTTTAACATGGTTCTTGTTTTAGATCGTTCTGTCCAACTTGTTTTCCGGATAAAAAGGTATACCCGATGTCACCTGCCCATGGCGGGGGTGCTTACGGAGCGTACTTTTAGTGCGTGAGAAAATCGAAGGATCGTGCAAAGACAGTCCGCCATACACGCGCCAAAACTAATGTGAATGCCCTGAATGGGCGGCTTCGGCGCCCAAAGAGCCCAGGCGTTCGATTAATTTCAGGCGTGGGGCGCCTTGAGCGACGATCTCCTCGCCCTCGGCGATGCCTCTGCTGATCGCTACCCGGCGGCCATCGCTCCCGGACGGAACCACTTCACGCTTTTCAAAACCGTGATCATCTTTCGTATAGACGAAAAACAATCCGAAATCCTCGACCAACGCCTCCTTCGGCACCACGATTTGCAAGGCGCCGTCGCGCATCACCAATTTGACTTCGGCAAACGAACCGGCTACGAAATCAGTCCGGTAAGGCACCGAAAAATAGAACGGGATCAGGTGTGACTGCGGGTCGATCTGCCGTCCGTAGGAAATCACGTTTCCCCCAAGTTCCCGCACCGAAATGAAATCGGCCCCGGCCGACGTACGGAAATTGGCCGACACCACTTGCGACAATTTGGCCGCATATTGGGGTGACACCTCGGCCCGCAACACAACATTGCGATTTTTCGAAACGGTAAACAGAGGTTGGCCGATCGTCACAAAATCACCTTGGTTTACAAATACTTCGGTCACATAACCCGCTTGCGGCGAGGTGACGCGCAAGGCCCCGCCCTGAAAGTCCTTTTTCAGGTTGTTCAGACGCAACTCGGCCGAGCGGCAGTCGGTTTCGCTCTGTTGCAGT
>JAITVB010000164.1 GCA_031286025.1 Rikenellaceae bacterium | reverse complement strand
ATTGCTATGCCTGGCGTCTCGGGGTACAGGGCGAACCGTGGCGGGCCAACGACGACGGCGAACCTTCGGGCAGCGCCGGGCGGTCTATCCTGGGCCAGTTGTTGTCGCAGAGGTTGACTTATGTGTTGGTGGTCGTGGTGCGCTATTTCGGAGGGACGAAACTGGGCGTGCCGGGCTTGATCCAGGCTTACCGCGAAGCGGCGGCCGATGCCATCGCAGCCGGCCGGGTCGAGGAGCGCACCGAAGATGCCCACTACGAAATCACGTTCCCCTATCTGGCAATGAACGATGTGATGAAGGCAGTCAAGGAGTATGCCCCTACCCTGTCCGGCCAACATTTTGACAATTTGTGCCGCATCACGCTCTTGATCCGGCGCAACACCGAAGAATCTTTTGTCGGAAAATTGTCGAAGATAGAAGGCGTTAACGTCGAGTTTCTGTACTACCGGTAATATTGAAAAGTATGAAAAAAAATCTGGTGTCGATCAACGATTTTTCGAAGGAAGAGATCCTCCACATCCTGGAACTCGCCGAAGAATTCGAAAAAGACCCCAACCAACGTATCTTGTTGGGCCGGGTGGTCGCTTCCCTCTTTTTCGAACCGTCGACCCGCACGCGGTTGAGTTTCGAGAGCGCCATCAACCGCTTGGGCGGCCGCGTGATCGGCTTCTCGGACACAGCCAATACGAGCGTTTCGAAGGGCGAAAGTTTTCATGACACGATCCGCACGATTTCGAACTACAGCGACCTGATCGTGATGCGCCATTCGGTCGAGGGGGCGGCACGCTACGCGAGCGAAATCTCACCCGTGCCGGTGGTCAACGCCGGTGACGGCGCCAACCAACACCCCAGTCAGACGTTGCTCGATCTCTATTCGATCCGGAAGACGCAGGGCACCCTGGACGGCATCCACATCATGATGGTCGGCGACCTTAAGTACGGCCGAACCGTCCACTCGCTGCTCGAAGCCCTTTCTCACTTCAAAACCCGGTTCACGTTCGTCGCCCCCAAAGAACTCGAAATGCCCGCCGAATACAAGCAGCACCTCGACGTCCGGAAGATCGCCTACACCGAAACCGACCGCCTGGACCAATACATCAACGACGTCGATATCGTCTACATGACCCGCGTGCAACGCGAACGGTTCCTCGACCTGATGGAATACGAGAAGGTCAAAAACGCGTACATCCTGAAAAATGCCATATTGGCGGCCACGAAGGACAACATGCGCATCCTCCACCCCCTGCCCCGGGTCAACGAGATCGACACGGATGTCGACACCAACCCCAAGGCCTACTATTTCAACCAGACAGAAAACGGGGTTTATGTGAGAATGGCCATCATCAGTTACCTGCTCGGAGTTAAAAAGTAAAAGACCATGGGAAAGCAAATGAACGTCAGGGCGATAGAAAACGGCACGGTGATCGACCACATTCCTGCCGACTGTCTGTTCAAGATCATCAACATCCTCGACCTGGAGCATGAAACCCACCAGATCCTCTTCGGCACCAACCTCGAAAGCAAACGGATGGGCACCAAGGCGATCATCAAGATCACCGACCGCTACTGCGCCGATGACGAGATCAACCGCATCTCGATCGTCGCCCCGATGATCTGCGTCAACACGATCAAAAATTTCCAGGTGGTCGAAAAACGGCAGGTCGAAGTCCCGACCCAGGTCGAAGGTTTTGTAAAATGCGGCAACCCCCGCTGCATCACCAATCACGAAAAGATCAAAACCCGTTTCCTCGTGCAGAGAGATGACGTTGGTGATCTGAAACTCCGTTGCGTCTACTGTGAAAAAAGTACCTCGCAGCACGAAATGGTGATTATCAAGTGATTTTTTCTTCCAAAGTATGAAAAAACTGCCGATTTCGAGTTGGATGATTTGTTTTGTTTTTGTGACGGGGGCCGTCTCCTGTTGCAAGGATCCTATGCCCGGACCCGGTCCTGCTGCATCCAAAGACCGTACCCTGTTGGTCTATATGGCCGGCGACAACAACAACCTGGCCGCTGAAACCGAAGCCAAGATCAACGCCATCGCCCAGGGTTGGAGAAATACTTACAGCGCCAACCTGCTCATCTACCAAGATATCGGCACGCCCCGCCTGTTGCAGGTCGTGACCGAAAGCGGCCAAACCGTCATCAAGACGATCAGGGAATTCCCCGCCGAAAACTCGGCTTCGCCCGCCGTTTTCAACCGGGTGATCACCGACGTCCTGACCAACGAGAACTATAAAGCCAAGCGCTACGGGATGCTGATCTTCTCGCACGCCACCGGTTGGCTGCCCGGTCTTTCCTATCATGACCCGATGGCCATTCCTGTCAAATCGGTGCTGCGCGACGGCAACCAGGTGATGGAGTTGACCGACTTCGCCACGGCTATTCCCGACAAAAAATTCGATGTCATTGCTTTCGAAACCTGCCTGATGGGCGGCGTCGAGGCAGCCTATGAATTGCGGAATAAGGCCGACTACCTGGTCGTTTCGCCGGCCGAAATCATTTCACCGGGATTCACGCCCTATTATTCCCGGATGATCGGCTTCCTGCTTCAACCCACAGCCAATCCCGAAGGCTTTGCGATGGAATATTTCAACAGCATTATGCAAATCAGCGGCTATCGGCAAACGGCTACGATGTGCGTGGTGAAGACCGTCGAAATCGATGCCCTGGCGGCCATTATACGCCGAATCACCGCCAATGGCACGACAGTCACCTACGCGGACGACATCCAACATTTCGACTCGTCGTTGGGCGATCGCGATCCCCATTGGCGCCTGTTTTTCGATTTCGGGGTGTGGGTACGCCTGCAAGCCACCGCATCGCAATATGCCGAATTCGAAGCGCAAATGGCCCGCGCCCTGCCGCTCCGCAAGGCGACCGACTGGTTCCTGCCCGGCCACGTCGACGGGTTTCCGATGACCGATTTCAGCGGCCTGACCACCTACATCGAACAGCCCCAATACCCCTACCTCAACGAAGAATACCGGAAACTCTCCTGGTATCGGGCGATCCATTGATCTTGCGGCCCGGCGCAATTTTTTCCCAAAAGCGATGCGACCGAAGTCCCCGCACCGGAGACGCGCTATACCAACCGCCGCGATGTAGTGCGGGGAGTGAACCGCAGGCCGTCGGCAACGCCTTCGAGCAGTACCGCACCGGGCGATTTACCGACGTCGAACGAACCGATTTCGTGGTCGAGGTCGAGTGCTTTCGCACCATTGAGCGTCGCCCAACGTATCGCGTCGAGTTCCTTTACCCCGCGCTCACGCACCAGACACTTGAGTTCCTCGATCATCTGCAACGATCGATTCGACGAAAGCGAATCGGTTCCCACGGTCAGGTTCAGGTCATTGCCCGGAGCGGTCATCAGCGCCGTATTGGGGTAATTGCGCCCGATATAGTAGTTCGACCGCGGACAAAGGGCCCACGACAGGCGCGGATAACGGGCGGTCAGTGCGTCGATATCGGCTTGGGTGACATACGTATTATGAACGAGCAATACCCGCCGGTCAGACGGAATGTGGCTCACGATGCGGTTGGTCGAACTCTCCTCGTCGAGAAAATCGAGCGTCACGCCTTTCTCCTGAAAAAGTTTGTAAAAACCGCCTTGGTTCTTGAAGATCAGGTCGTCATCGGGGCTTTCCATATAGTGGATCGAGATGCACTGCGTACCCTCGGCCCTGGGATATTCCTCGAAAAGTTTTTTCGATTCGCTGTAGGTGGCGTGAAGAGTGACATAGGCTTCGAGTCCGAGACGGCGGGCTTCGGCGAGCAATCCGGCCCCACCGGCCAAGGTGTCGCGATAGTCGGCCCCCATCAACACATTGAAGATTTCGAGGAAAGTGACGTATTTCACCCGGCTGCGTTCCTTCGTATCGAACGAAACGGTCGTGTTCGAGATATCACCCACGGCCTGCACGCCGCTTTCCCAGAACAGGCGGTCGGTCTCGGCGACAGCCTTGCGTTGCACCTCCTCGGAGTAGGTGAACTTGGTTTCCATGATGCGCTTGACGAAGCCCGGCAGGCCGGTTGCCTCAGGCAACGCATCTTTCATATAAGAAAGCTCAAGGTGGCAATGGGTATTGACAAAGCCCGGAACGATCGCCCCGTTGTAGTATTCCACCCCGGGAACGGCCCAAGGGTTCGACACGCCGGCCATAATCTCGACCAACGCACCTTGTTCGTTGAAAGTCAACACGCCGTTCCGTAGCGGATCGCCGCTCACAGGCACCACACAGGGTGCCGAGATCTTTCTTGTCGCCATAATCGTCGGATGTGGTTACCGGAAAAGGTACACTATTTTTTTCGTTTCGAAAAACGGGTCATCGAAAAAATCGGCGATGTCGAAGAGAACGCACGGCTTCCCGGCGGCGGCCAACTCTTCGGTGAGATCGCCCCCCTTGAGTGACAGGATGCCGTTGGGCAGCACGTTCGTACCGCCGGGCGTGATCTTGTCCCACACCCATTCGACGAGGCGGGGCATCTGTGTCACTGCCCTATTGACAACGAAATCGAATTTTCCAGAAATATCTTCGGCGCGCACCTGTCGGGCATCGACGTTCCTCAGTCCCAACCCTTCGGCCACGCTGCGCACTACCCCGATCTTCTTGCCGATCGAATCGACCAACGTAAATCGGCTTTCCGGAAAAAGTACCGCCAACGGGATCCCCGGAAATCCGCCGCCGCAACCCACGTCGAGGATGCGTGTTCCGGGGTGAAAGGACACCACGCGGGCAATGGCCAACGAGTGGAGGATATGGCGGATGTAAAGTTGGTCGGTATCCTGGCGCGAGATGACGTTGATCCGCTCGTTCCAGTGGCGGTAAAGGTCGCCCATACGGATAAACTGCGCTTGTTGTTCGGAAGCGAGATACGGGAAGTATCCAAAGATCTCGTCCATCAGAAATCTTCTTTGCAGACCATCCGGAAAAAGTTCTCCTTGGCCCGGTGGATCCGGGTCTTGACCGTGCCGATCGGCAGATCGAGGCGTTCGGCGATCTCTTCGTAGGAATATTCCTGAAGGTAACGCATTTCGAGGATACGCCGGTATTTGATGGGCAATTGCTTCATCTTTATGTTGAATTCGCGGATGTTCTGGGACTGGATCAGGTTCTCTTCCGGAGTGGGAATATTGGACGGAAGGTTCATCCGTGCGCCGCCGGGCTGTTCCTGGTCGAGGGAAACAAAATTTTCACGGTGTTTGCGGGTTTGGTCGATCAGCGTGTTGCGGGCGATCGCCGTCACCCATTGACTGAAAGTGAATTCGCGATTATAGCGGTGCAGATTGAGGTAGACTTTCACGAACGTTTCCTGCAACAGGTCGTTGGCGTCGCTCAAGGTGCTCCCTCGTTTGAGGTACATCCCGAGGATGGCGTCCTTGTGCCGCAGGAACAACTTTTCGAAAGCCGCCGCATCGTTGTCCAACGACCGGTCGATCAGTTCCCGGTCGCTCCCCTCGTATTCGGTTATTATTCCCATATTCCTTTGCTAGGCCTTATTCGCCGTGCAAGAGCCAACAGTACTTCCCACACGGGCGAGAAGAGATCATGGAACAGAAGCGCTCCGAGCAATCCTCTCTCTCCCAGTCTGCGGGCCACCCGCGATACAGTAAAAAGCAACACGAGCCATCGCAGCAGGATCGCTCCGCCGGCGGCTATCCAGAGGGGATGGATACGTAACGTTCCGGCCAACAAAGCGATGGTCGCCCCCCAAAAAAGCAATCGGCTGAAAAACTCGACGAATTGGCCGTTTTTCACCCCTGTCGGATAGTAGCGGAACGTATAGGAAAGGTATTTCCGCTCGCCGAACCAGGCCCGGAACGTACGATAAGGGTATTGGCGCAACGTGGCTTTGGGGTTCAGAATGATCGCAGTGTTGTCGCGGCGGGCGATCTTGCGGATGAACAGGTCGTCGTCGCCTGTGTTAAGATCCAAGCGGTTGAAGCCCTTGTTCCCGAAATAGATCGCCGAAGTGTAGGCCAGGTTCTGGGCGATACCGCGGTAGGGACGCCCCGCGATGGCGGCCGACAGATAGCGCACCGAGGTCATCAGCCGATCGCAGCGGATCAGCCGGTTGCGGAAACCGGGTGTTTCTTCCATGCCACAGTAGCCGATCACCACGTCGCCCGCCGAAAAGCCCTTGGCCATGATCGAAAGCCATTGGTCGGAAGTGGGATAACAGTTGGGCTCGGTAAAGAGGATGTTGGGATAGGCACACGCCTTGATCACGACCGTAAGGGCAAGTTTACGCGTGCGAGTCAGTTTCGAAGACGGATTAAGGCGGGTGTAGCGCAGGTTGGGACAGGCGAGCATCATCATCTGCACCGCGCTGCCCAAGTCGGTTTCCGAAGCATCGTCGACCACCACCACCTCGAACGTGGGATAATTTTGCGCCAACAGCTTGGGCAACGCCTCCTCGATCCAGTACAACTGGTCGCGCACCACCACCACGATCGAAACCGGAAACTGTTCCGGATTCTTCACGGACTGGCGGTAGCCCGGAATACGCCAATAAACCACGAGTATATAGATCAGTTGGATCAGCAACATCAACGCAGCCGCAGCCGTCAGCGCTTGCCACACCGGGTCGAGTCGCAGGAAGAGATCAATCACCGTTTTGCCATTTTTGTTTAGACGACAAAGATAATATCTTTGTCGTGAATTCGAAATTTTTACCATTCGGCAGGCAGGGTTCCCGAAAAACTTTCCTAACTTTGTTTCGTGGTTTTTTCAATAAACAAAACCGAAATTCCGTGTGTCGGGAGGCATCCGGAAAGCACTTTTCGTAATATTTCTCCAATGCAGGCTTATCTCGATCTCCTCCGCCATATTCGCGACAACGGCATCCGTAAGGATGACCGAACGGGTACCGGAACGCTCAGTGTCTTCGGCTACCAGATGCGCTTCGACCTCACCGAAAGTTTTCCCGCGCTCACAACCAAGAAACTGCACCTGCGATCGATCATCCACGAACTGTTGTGGTTCCTGCAAGGCGACACCAACATCAAATACCTGAAAGACAATGGGGTGACGATCTGGGACGAAT
>JAITVB010000195.1 GCA_031286025.1 Rikenellaceae bacterium | reverse complement strand
GCTCCTCGTTTAGGACTTGAACCTAAGACCCCCTGATTAACAGTCAGGTGCTCTAACCAACTGAGCTAACGAGGAATGTTATAAAACAGCCCGTTCCCGGGCTGATTTGCCGTCCGGGTTTCCCCTTTTGCGAGTGCAAATATATGCGCTCTTTTTCATTCCGCCAAATTTTTTTCGGAAGTTTTCGGAAAAAGTCGGCTAAAGCGCATTATCCGGCTCGAAATCAGGCGCCGAAAATTTCTTTTTGCCATCGAGCCGGAAGCGCAGGTAGGTGATTGGCACCCCTTGGGAGAGGTAGTGCATCTCGTAGGCGGTCTTGACCGAAAGCACCTCGTCGGCCAGACCTGTCCCGTAAATGTCGGCGCACGTCTTTTCGATCACCAAACCGTTGTGTTCGGCCACCGCGCGGGTGTAATCGTGGAGATGGCGGCTGTCGGTCTTGAGATGGATCACGCCGTCCGGACGCAGAAAACCGGCATAGAGCGCCAGGAAACCGGCCGATGTGAGGCGTTTCTTGGCCCGTTGCATCTTGAGTTGCGGATCGGGAAAGGTGATCCAGATCTCATCGACCTCGTCCGGCGCGAAGAACGAATCGATAAACTCGATCCGTGTGCGGAGGAAGCCAACGTTGGTCATCCCGGTTTCGGCGGCGGTTTTCGCTCCACGCCACATCCGGGCCCCCTTGATATCGACCCCCAGGAAATTCGTATCCGGATGGCGACGGCCCAACGCGACGGTATACTCGCCCTTGCCGCACCCCAGTTCGAGGCATACCGGGCGATCATTACCGAAAAAATCGGTCCGCCAACACCCTTTCAGTGGGTGGTCTTTATGAAAAATATCGTCGAACTCCGGTTGCAGCAGGCACCGGAAGGTTTCGTTTTCCCGAAAACGTTTTATTTTGTTCTTGCCCATGGATGCCCCTCTCGATTGACTTCGATTCCCAACCCGGCGATGCCGCGCAGCAGCGTATCGGACGAAAGTTGCCGGAAACGGAAACGGTAGTTGCCCGCCTCGCCCAACCGCACACCGCTCCGGTAAAGCACTCGCAAGTCGTTGAACGTTCCCGGCCCGTCGGCCGCAGGCGCGACAAGCGAAACCGTGTCGCACCAGAAAATCCCGGCGGGTGAGAGCGTTTCGACCTCCATCCTCAAGGCGGAATATGGAATGCTTCCGGTCAGGCGCAGCAACAGGTAAAGTTGTCGCGCGGAAACGGTGTCGGTATTGTCGTAATAGAGGTAGATCGGATCGCTGCCCGCCCATCCCCGGTAATCGATGTCGTGGACGCGAAAATCGCTCCCCCGGCCGGCGCACGACAGCAGCAAGGCGGAAAATACGAGCGAGGCAGCGACTGTCCAGAGCCTACTGTTCATTCTTGATCTTGCGGTTGTTATAGCGGTTGTTGCGTTTCGAAGGGGTTTTGCCTTGAGACTGCACGGCTTCGCCTTGGGAACGGGTCCGGTTTGGGCCGCCGCTTTGTCGTTGGAGGCGGTTGCCCGATTCCGCATGGCTCCGGGAAGCTTGCTCCTGGGCCGATGATGACTCGCCTCCAACATAGTTGGCCGTGTGGTTTTCGCCGTTACCGCCGTTGCCCCCGTTCTGTCCCACGCGCGATCGATCCCGGCCCCGGCCGCGATTCCGGTCACGCTTGGCTTTGTCGAAGCGGGTGATACTCTCTTCACCCACCGCACTGCGGAAATCGGGTTCCTCTTCATGTTGGCGGTCAACAGCGGTCGGGTCTTCCAGGCGGTCGGGCTTTTTGCCCCGTTTGTTCATCGCGATGATTTCCCTAACCCGCTCGATCGAAAGAGGAGTGAGCGCCGCCATCGAATGGGGGTCGCTGCTGAACCACATCGTGCGGTCGAAAATATCGATCTTCGAGAGGTAATACAAGCCGTCGAGCGTTTCCAATGGCGCATGGATCCGAGGGAACTCCCTGCGCGCGTCGACATAGGCGTCGAGTTCATACACAAGGCAGCATTTCAGTTTACTGCACTGCCCGGCCAATTTTTGCGGATTGAGCGAAATTTCCTGTATTCGCGCCGAGTTGGTCGTCACCGACACGAAACTCGAAATCCACGACGCACAGCACAACTCGCGTCCGCACGAACCGATGCCACCGATGCGTCCCGCTTCCTGGCGCGTGCCGATCTGCTTCATCTCGATCCGGATCCTGAACCGGTCGGCCAAGATCTTGATGAGTTCTCGGAAGTCGACACGTTCATCGGCAATGTAATAAAAAATGGCTTTGAGTTTGTCGCCCTGATATTCGACGTCGCCGATCTTCATGTTCAGACCCAGGTCGGCCGCGATCTGGCGCGAGCGGATCATCGTCGGGTGTTCGAGGCCGATCGCCTCCTGCCACTTTTCGATGTCGTAAGGTTTCGCTTTCCTGTAAATTTTTTTGAATTCTACGCCTGCCGGATTAAATCCGGTACGTCGCATCTGACGAAAGACCAGGTCGCCGCCGAGCGAA
This sequence comes from Rikenellaceae bacterium, assembly GCA_031286025.1. Classification (GTDB taxonomy): domain Bacteria; phylum Bacteroidota; class Bacteroidia; order Bacteroidales; family Rikenellaceae; genus JAITVB01. The sequence continues at coordinate 1,714 of JAITVB010000195.1, read as the reverse complement.
ACAATGCCGATGTCGTGCCCCGGAGTCGCCTCCACGACCACAATGTCGCCCTGTTCGAGCGACATGCCCGAAGCGTTGAGGTAATAGCCCTTGCGGGTGTTTTTGAACCGTACTTCGAAGAGGGTTTCGCCCTGATGGGCGGGCATGCCCTCAAGCCAGTCATAGACGTTGAGTTTCGCCCCGCCTTGGCAAATTTCGACCCCGGTTTCGTTATTTTCGTCGGAGCAGAAGCAGCAGCCCCGTCCTATATCTCTGATGCATTTGCATTTGTCGCAATCCGTGCAACTCATCTCGCTGTAATTAATGTATTACAAATGTACGAGTTTATTTCGGATAATCCCTACCTTTGCCCTGTTTTGAGTGGTATGTTATTTGTGAAATAAGGATATAACTCTAACTGTTCGGATGATGATGAAACAAGATAAAACGACAAAAAGCACTGAAAACGAAACCGTTGAATCGCATGGTTGCGACGCGGCCGAAGCAGGGTTCGACCCGATGGCCGATGCGGCGGCTGACAACGTGTCAGACGAGAGTTTCGACGTGGGTGACAATACGGCACAACTGGCAGATGCCGCCGCGGAGTGGCAAGACCGGTATGTGCGGTTGGCGGCTGAATTCGACAATTACAGAAAACGCACCCTGCGCGAACGCATCGACCTGATCGCCACCGCTAGCGAAGAGGTGGTGCAGGCGATGTTGCCCGTGCTCGACGATATGGAACGCGCATTGGCCGCCCTCGAAAAATCCGACGACATCGAGTCGGCTATCCAAGGGATGCGCCTGATCTGCCAGAAATTCTGCGGCGTGTTGCAGCAGAAGGGTTTGTCAGAAATCCCGGCCGTCGGCCAACCGCTCGACACCGACCTCCACGATGCCGTCGCACAACTCCCGGTAATGAGCGCGGACGAAAAAGGCAAGATCGTCGACGTGGTGCAAAAAGGCTATAAACTCAAGGAAAAAGTGATCCGCCACTCGAAGGTGGTCGTAGGAAAATAAGCAATGGCAACGAAAGGCGATTATTACGAAGTCCTGGGCGTAGGCAAAGCGGCGACCGAGGAAGAAATCAAAAAAGCCTACCGCAAGGCCGCTATCAGATACCATCCTGACAAAAACCCGGGCGACAAGGAAGCCGAAGAGAAATTCAAGGAAGCGGCCGAGGCTTATGACGTGCTGAGCAACGGCGACAAGCGTGCCCGCTACGATCAGTTCGGCCACGACGGGATGAACGGCGGTTTCGGCGGCGCCGGTGGCGGCGCAGGCGGATTTGCCGGCGGTTTCACGATGGAAGACATCTTCGGCCGCTTCGGCGACATTTTCGGCGGTCATTTCGGCGGCGGATTCGAAGGGTTCGGCGGCGGGGGAGGCATGCGCGTCAATCGCGGCTCCGACCTGCGTATCAAGGTCAGGCTCAATCTCAAGGAAATCCTCCACGGTGCGGAAAAAAAACTGAAGATCAACAAGCTCGTCGCCTGTGACCAATGCGGGTGCAACGGGGCCAGGGACAAAGACTCGTTCTCGACCTGTACCACTTGCCATGGTTCGGGGCACGTCACCCAAATAGTAAATACCTTCTTCGGCCGCACCCAGACCACCCAGGTCTTCCCCAACTGTCGCGGCGAAGGCAAGGTGATCACCGCCGCTTGTCCCAGGTGCCACGGCGAAGGTACCCAACGCGGCGAAGAGGTCATCGACATCAAGATCCCCGCCGGTG
>JAITVB010000121.1 GCA_031286025.1 Rikenellaceae bacterium | reverse complement strand
ACCACGGGCAACTGTTCGACCGAAGCCGTTTCGCGGCCCGCCACCGACAACACCGTGTCGCCCACAGCCAGTCCGGCCGCCTGGGCAGGTGACCCTTCTTTCAGGTTGGCCACGACAACGGGAAGGCGCAAGGTCAAAAAATCCTTCTCGTTCAGGATGCGCGGAATAAAGTCTGCGGTCAACGGAATCCTGACGGTCCGGCCTGCGCGTTCCACCTCGACGTAGCCGGCCTGATCGAGAATCATTTGCAGCGTGATGTCTTTCGAGTCCTCCACGACCTGCCCGTCGACGTTCAGGATTTTATCCCCATTCCGGAATCCCATTTCCCGGGCCAACGGGCTGACTGTAAAACCGTATTTGGCGTCTTTCGTCGCCACATAGGCGTTGCCCCATACATAGCTGATCCCAATATAGATAACGGCGGCCAACACGAGGTTCATCATCACCCCGCCCGCCATCACCAACAGGCGTTGCCACGCCGGTTTGGTACGGAATTCCCACGGTTTTGGGGGCTCTTTCAGTTGGGTGGTGTTCATCGACTCGTCGATCATCCCAGAAATGGTTACATAACCGCCGAATGGAATCCAACCGATCCCGTACTCCGTTTCCCCTTTCTTGAACTTGAACAGCGAAAACCAGGGATTGAAAAAAAGATAAAACCGCTCGACCCGGCAACCGAATCGCTTGGCAAACATAAAGTGTCCCAATTCGTGCACGATCACCAACAGGGAGAGGCTCAAAAGCAACTGCGCTATCTTAATCCACATATTTTGTCAATTTTCACGATAAACGGCCGGGGTGTCCCGGCATTGTACATAAACGATTCGGGTCAGATCTTTTTCCGGATGATCTCTTCGGCCACGATGCGAGCTTCGGCGTCGCTCAGGCGATAGTTGTCGAGCGAGGCAGAATCCATCAGCGACGCCCGTTCGAGGGTACGCTCGATCACCACCGGCATATCCGTAAACCCGATCTTGCGGTCGAGGAAAGCGTGGACCGCCACCTCATTGGCCGCATTCAGCACACAGGGAGCATTCCCGCCCCGCCGTAGCGCCTGATAAGCCAATTCCAGATTCTTAAAGCGGTTTAAATCAACGTCATAAAAATTAAACACTCCGGCTTTCAGAAAATCATATCGGTTTCCTTCCAACGGCAGGCGTTCGGGGAAAGTCAGCGCATATTGGATCGGTATCTTCATGTCGGGCGTGCCCAACTGGGCCTTGATCGCCCCATCGGTAAACTGCACCATCGAGTGGATCACCGACTGTGGATGCACCACCACCTCGATTTGTTTCGGGTCCATCCCGAAGAGCCATTTGGCTTCGATCACCTCGAAACCCTTGTTCATCATCGTCGCCGAGTCGATCGTGATCTTGGCGCCCATCGACCAGTTGGGGTGGCGCAGGGCGTCTTCGACCGCCACTTCCCTGAGTTTTTTGATCGGCGTATGCAGGAAAGGCCCGCCCGAAGCGGTAAGGATGATCTTCTCGACATCGGCACGCTCGCCGACCAGACATTGAAAAATCGCGGAATGCTCCGAATCGACGGGCAGGATCGGCACGTGGTTCTCCTCAGCCGTCCGCATCACGATTTCGCCGGCCACCACCAGGGTTTCCTTGTTGGCCAACGCGATCTTCTTCCCGGCACGGATCGCCGCCAACGTCGGGAAGAGGCCGCAATAGCCCACCAGAGCCGAAATCACGACGTCGATCCCGTCCTTTTCGACGATCTGCACCAAAGCGTCCTTGCCCGCATAGATCTTGATCGGAAAACGCGCCAAGGCTTCCTTGACCTTCTGGTAGTGCGATTCGTTGGCCACTACCACGCTGTCCGGCAGGAACTCGATAGCCTGATTGACCAACAGTTGCCAGTTATTGTTGGCGGTCAGGACTTCGACCTCGAAAAGGTCTTTCTTGTCCCGGATGATTTCGAGCGCCTGTTTTCCGATGGATCCGGTCGAGCCGAGAATGGCAATCCCCTGTTTTGTCATACGCCTCTGTGAAAAGCGGTTAAAATACGATGTAATTTTCGGGATCAACCGGCGTGCCGTTGCTCCACAGCTGAAATTTTATGAATCCTTCCTCCTCGTTCGTCCCTTCGGAAGCGCCGGTAAATGCGATTACTTCGCCCGCCTTTACATAGTCGCCCCGGCGTTTGGCCAGGCGGCCGTTATGGCTGTAGGCAGAGATCAGGTTACCGTGGTGCGAAAGGTAGATCGTCGGGCCTTCGTCCGACGACGAGGCCAGTACCACCGTGCCGTCCATCACCGCCATCACGGGCCGGCCCGATGCGGCGGCAATGGTGATTGCCTGACGGCCTTCGCGCAGGCTGAATTTTTCGATCACCACGCCATTGACCGGCGGCATCAGGTTGGCGATACCCGCTCCGCGGCCTTGGGCCGGTTGCAATTTATACGGGCCGTCGGCCTCCATCTGGGCACGCAACACCGAGTCTTCGGCAATGCGTCCCACCGGCTTTTCGGCCGTCCGGAGCGTATCCGGGGCCGAGATCCCGAGCGACAACGGAGCCTTGCCGTCCATGATGCGGACTAGGTTTTCGTAATAGTTATTCCAAAGGTTGAGTTCGTGTTCGAGCGAGTCGAGCCGCATATTGTTCTCGATCAGCGCCGCGCGCGAACGGCTGCCCTGATAACCGGGGATATAGTCCATCACCGGGGTGTAGGCCACGGCCGTCACCACACCGACGAACAGGAGGATCAGGAAAGCGACGGCTCCACTGACGATCTCCAACGCACTGACATAAACATAGAAAAGCTCGTTGTCGTTGTGGGGATTACGGACGCTGATCCGGTAGCGTGACCGGAAATCAGCGAAGAAACGACCGACTTTTTCGAAGAATCCCATTTGCATGCCCTTTAAGCAAAACCGACGCAAATTTACGCTTTTTTCGGAATAATTCCGTCCGGCAAATCCTTAATTTCGCATTTGCCGGTTTTTGTCGGTTTTTTGCAGCAAATGTTTATCTTTGTATCTTCGTTTTCGAAACAGAAACTGCGATAAAAGACTCGTTTTTAACCCTCAATCCGCATTACGAATAATTTTTTCCGACCAGAATGAAACCTGTATTACTCGTCCTGGCGGCCGGTATGGGCTCGCGCTACGGCTCGCTGAAACAGATGGACGGCATCGGGCCCCACAACGAAGCGATCATCGACTACTCGGTCTACGATGCCATCCGCGCCGGATTCGGCAAGGTGGTCTTTGTCATTCGCCGCAGTTTTTCACAGGAATTTTCCGAGGTCTTTTCGGAAGAGCGCTTTGGCGGGCGGATTGAAGTCGAGTATGTTTTTCAGGAACTCGACAAACTGCCGGCCGGTTTTGCCGTGCCCGAAGGCCGCGAAAAACCCTGGGGCACGAACCACGCGCTGATGATGGGGGCCGATGCGATCCGCGACGAACCGTTTGCGGTGATCAACGCCGACGATTTTTACGGGGCCGAGGCTTTCCGGACCGTGGGCGACTACCTGCATTCGGTCGTTGGCAGTCAGAACAGGTATTGCATGGTGGGTTACCGGCTGAAAAACACGCTTTCCGATTTCGGTTCGGTGTCACGCGGCATCTGCTCGGCCGCCGCCGCGGGCAACCTGGCCTCCGTGGTCGAACGCACCCATATCGAAAAGCAGGGCGACAGGATTTTCTATAAAGACGAGGCCGGCACACCGCAACCCGTTTCGGGCGAAAGCATCGTGTCGATGAATATGTTCGGATTCACGCCCGACTATTTTCGGTATTCGCAAGACTATTTCCCGGAATTTTTGAAGGAGAATTCAAACAATCCGAAAGCCGAGTTTTTCATTCCGCTGATGGTCAACCGGCTAACTTCAAACGGAACAGCCGTGATGAAAGTGCTTTCGTGCGAGGCCAGGTGGTTCGGGGTGACCTACAAGGAAGACAAGCCCGATGTGGTGGCTCGCCTCAACAAATTGATCGCTACCGGTGTTTATCCCGCAAGCCTGTGGAAAAGATAAAAACAAACCGCTCTCTGCGTATTGCATGCCGATAGGCGCGGGGCCGCCGCGCATTGCTTCGCGAGGAAGCCGCCGCTGTTTATGAAATTTTTCGAAGAAACATTGTTTCTACGGACTGACTTTGAGAGAATTATTTCTATGGAAATCGAACAAAACATCTGGGGGTTCTCGCCCGAAGGCGAAGCCGTTGTCCTCTACACCCTGACCAATGCCCGCGGCGCATACGTCCGCCTGACCAACATCGGCGCCGCCATCGTGGCCGTCGGCGTTCCGGATCGCGACGGTAAAATCGAAGACGTTTGCCTCGGTTTCAATGATTTCCAAAATTACTTCGGCGACAGCGCCTATCTGGGAAAAACCTGCGGCCGTTACGCCAACCGCATCGCCCGCGGGCGCTTTACATTGGACGGTAAGGAATATAAACTCGCCGTCAACAACTCGCCCAACCACCTCCACGGTGGCCCCCGCGGCCTGTCGGAGGTGTTGTGGCAAGCCCGTAGCGAAACCAACCGCATTGTTTTTTCATATATCAGCCCCGACGGCGAAGAGCATTACCCGGGCACCTTGGGCGTCGAGGTAGTCTATGACTGGAATGACGACGGCGAACTCGAAATCACTTTTTATGCAAAGACAGAACAACCGACTGTCTTAAACCTTACTAACCATGCCTACTTCAACCTTTGCGGCGAAGGTAACGGCAATATCCTCGGTCACCGGTTGCGACTCAACGCCTCGCGCTACCTGCCGACCGACAGGAGCAATGTCCCCACGGGTGAATTGGCTCCGGTGGCCGGCACGCCGTTCGATTTCCGGCAGGCAAAGGCCATCGGCCGCGATATTGATGCCGACAACGAACAAATAAAAAACGGCAATGGCTATGATCACAATTGGGTACTTAACACAAAGGGCGACATCTCACAGCTTGCCGTGCGCCTCGTAAGTCCTGTGTCGGGTATCTCGCTTGAAGTATATACTAACGAACCGGGCATACAGGTATATA
>JAITVB010000117.1 GCA_031286025.1 Rikenellaceae bacterium | reverse complement strand
AGGGCGGTCTCCTCCTGGGTGTCGGCCACCTTGGCGCGTTTGCCGCTGTTGACGTCGACCACGTGCAGCGCTTCGGTGTGCTCGATGATGATGTAGGCTCCCTTCTTGAACGAAATCGTGCGTCCGAAGGAAGACTTGATCTGTTTCGTTACGTCGAAGTTGTCGAAAATGGCCGTCGTGCCCCGGTACAACTTCACGATTTTTTCCTTTTCCGGCTCAATCGTCCGGATGTACTCCTTGATTTCCTCATACAGTGCCTCGTCGTTGACGTGGATGCTTGAGAACGATACGTTCAACAGGTCGCGCAGGATGGCGGTGGTGCGGTTCATTTCGCTCGCCAACAGCGCAGGCGGGGTTTCGTGCTTCGTTTTCTGGAAAGCGCCTTCCCACTTCCTGACCAGGGCGATAATCTCTTGTTTCAGGTCTTCGGTCTCTTTGCCGACCGCCGCCGTGCGGATAATCACCCCGTAATTCTTCGGCAGGACGCTCTCCGCCATTTTTTTCAGCCGTTTCTTCTCCTCGTTCGACCGGATCTTTTGAGAAATCGATATCTTGTTCATTAACGGCAACAAAACCACGTGCCGTCCGGCGAGCGAAATGTCGGCCGTCAGGCGCGGGCCCTTGGTCGAGATCGCTTCTTTGGCGATCTGCACCATGATCGATTGGCCCTGGGTCAGTACCTGGCTGATCTTTCCATCCTTCTTCAGGGTCGTAACGGGGGCCTGTTCCGCGGGGGCGGATTGCGGCTGTCCCTGGGATTGCGGTCGGCCTTTCTGTCCACGTCCGCGTTGACCATTTCCGGCAGACGGATTGTCGGCTCCGACGGCGGCGGCTTCAGTGGCGACAGGCTGTTTCCCGTTCTCGCCGGCAGGTGCGCCTTTCTGGGAAATATGTTGTTGGTTTTTGCCTGCGTTGGCCGGCTGCGCTTGTTTCCTTGCGGGGGCGGCCAAACTCTTCTGCAACGAGAGGAATTGGGGGCCCAGGTCGAGATAATGGATAAACGCATCTTTCTCATGACCGATGTTGACGAAGGCGGCATTGAGCCCCGGCATGATCTTTTTGACCTTGCCCAGGTAAATGTCGCCCACCGAAAATCCGGTCTGGCACCGCTCCTTGCTGTACTCGACCAACACTTTGTCTTCGAGCAGGGCGATGTGGATCTCGTTGGGAGTTACATTAATGATTAACTCTTTGTTCATTTCATATATCGCATTTTATGCAATAAACCTAAAGAGGTGGCAGTCTCTTTAGGTTTATTGGGCTTATTCAAGACAAGAAAAAAAGGCTACCTATTTTTTCTTTTTATGTCTGTTCTTGCGGAGACGTTTTTTCCGCTTGTGGGTGGCCATTTTGTGGCCTTTCCGTTTTTTACCGCTCGGCATATCGTTCGTTGTTTAGTTGGTTATTTCGCATCCTTTACCTTCACCGCGAAACTCTTCGACGGCTTGAACGCGGGGATGGTGTGGGCGGGAATGGTGATGGTCGTATTCTTGGAAATGTTACGGGCCACCTTCTGGGCGCGGGTCTTTACGATGAAACTGCCGAAGCCGCGAAGATACACGTTGTTTTTTTCCGTCAACGAATCTTTGATGCAATCCATGAAAGATTCCACAATCTGCTGAACTTGCACCTTCTCCACTCCGGTGCTCTTCGCGATCTCATTCACGATGTCTGCCTTAGTCATTTCAGTAAATTTTAAGGTATTTGTAATCTTTGGTTTTTAAGTAACTGCCTGCAAATATAAGACTTTTATTTTAATCCGTTTACCCACACTGCTCTTTTTTCGCAAAAAACAGCGTTTTACGGCGAAAAAAGTGCTTACTATTCAGCAGGTTTGATTTTCGGCGAAAAAAAACCGCCGGCCCAGGTACCGCCTTCAAACGCCGCCACTCCAAAAACCTGCCCCCACCCTTGAAAAAGAAAAAATCGAAAAAATATTGCACGAAAAACTTGACAAGTCCGAAAATAAGGTTTATCTTTAAATTGTTTCTCAATCACACATAAACCTAACGTTAACCCAATATTTACAGCTATGGAGGTGATAACATTTAACGAGCTGCGCCGCATTAAGGACAGCTTGCCGTCGGGAAGTATGCAGCGGATTGCCGATGAACTCGGCATGAACGTGGACACCGTCCGGAACTACTTCGGAGGAACACACTACAAAGACGGCACCGCAATCGGATTCCATGTCGAAAAAGGCCCGGATGGCGGCGTAGTAACGTTAGATGACCGAACGATCTTGGACCATGCGCTGAAAATCCTGAAAGAACAGGACTAAGTCGATTTGACGACCAATACCGAAACACCGGGCGGACAGAAGAGTCCGCCCTTTTTTGCGGCTGTTGCGGGCCGCATGGAACTACCGCTTACGTAAAAGACACAATTTTATGTCTGGTGTGATGCCCTCAAAAAAGAGTCGGATCGGAGCCTGCATGGTTGAAGGAGAGGCGGTGGTGGAGGGTCAGGCCTCGGGTGAGGATGGCGCGACGGTGATCGGCGGTGGGATAGCCTTTGTTTTGATGCCAGTTGTATTGGGGATGACGGACGGCAAGGGATTCCATGTAGTCGTCGCGGTAGGTCTTGGCGAGGATGGATGCGGCGGCGATAGCAGTGTAGGCGGCATCGCCTTTGATGATGCAATGACAGGGAATGTCGAGGGTCGAGCGGAAGCGGTTGCCGTCGATCAGCAGGCGGTCCGGAAGCCGGCCGAGGCGTCGGACGGCACGGGTCATGGCGAGAAACGAAGCGTTGAGGATGTTGATGCGGTCGATCTCTTCGGCGGTGACGCTCTCGACAGCCCAGTCGATGGCTTCACGTTCGATCACGGGACGCAGGAGGGCCCGCTGCCGTTCGGTGAGTTGTTTTGAATCGTTGAGTAGGGGATGGCGGAAATCGTCGGGCAGGATGACGGCGGCGGCAAATACGGGGCCGGCAAGGCATCCGCGGCCGGCTTCGTCGCAACCGCATTCAAAACCCCCGTCGGCAAACCTGTTTTTCAGGTTCACCAATGAGGATCGTTCATTTTTTACCGACGTCACACTTGCAAGCGGATGAGCCCACCAGACCGAGGTTCTTAAAATATTCGTCGAGTTCGGCGACGATTTGCGTCTGTCCGTTTTCGCCGGCAACGTTATAGAGTTCGAAGAGTTCCGCGGCTTTGCGGCGGATCTCGGGGAAGACGAGATCGCGCTTGGCTGTCGGGAACCCCATCATGTAAGTGACGTGCTGTTTGAGTCGCGAGGCGTATTCGTTCAGGATGCGGTTGGCCGTTTCGGGGTCGCCGATCACGTAATAGGCTTCGATGACGGGAATGGTCGACAGGTAGGAATGGGGCAACTGGCTGAAAGGAATCTCCTGCAATCCATAGGCCAACACCTCGCGGGCGCGGATTGTGTCGCCCTCGGCGACCAGGGCCTTGGCCAGGCGGCCGTAAGCGTCGCGCGAGTGGGTGGCTTCGAACGAGTTGACGATCGTAGCGTCGATGTAAACGCGCGGGTCTTTCACGTTGCCGTATCTGAACGTTTTCATCAGGCGTTCGTAGAGATATTCGGTGTCGATGCGCCCCGGATCGGAGTAGGAGAATGGGGTATGGATCGGCACGATGCGGTAGGCGAAGCCGTCGAACTGAAGGTAGTTTTCCAAGCCGAAAGCGGTCACCAACGACGGCGAGGTGACGTAAAGCGGGCGTTTCCAGTCGAAATTGGCCAACAAGTCGAGTATCATCAGTTCACTGCGGTCGAGTTGGTTGTTTTTGAGTCGGATCACCACGGTGTCTTCGATCAACGACGCGTCCTCGGACGTTACGATTTTGCTGTCCAACACATTGGCCTTGTTGACCGGCAGCAGGATCGTGCGGGCCGGGATGCAGTCCGAATCGACGCCGGCAAACGAGGCTTTCGTGCGTTTGTCGGCACTCATGATCCAATCCATGATCTGGTTGATCGGGATCTGCTCCTTGAAAAATTCCTGGATCGGCACCAAGTCGTCGCGACCGTAATACTTGGCGCGCGGCAGAGAGAAAGGTACCGGTTCGGACTCATAGGCCTTGACGCGCATCTGGTCGATGTACCACTCGCCGCCGAGATAACTGGTGTTCATCACGCGCACGTCGGTCCGCACGCCTTCCACTTCC
>JAITVB010000028.1 GCA_031286025.1 Rikenellaceae bacterium | reverse complement strand
GAGTGGGCGCGGCGCGGCGAGTCGGAGATACCGAATATTTTTACGTTGTAGCCAAGTTCGCCCAACGAAGCCGCTGCCGAAGCCCCGCCGAGGCCGGTGCCCACGACGACGACTTCGAGTTTGCGTTTGTTGGCCGGGCTGACTACTTTGATGTCGGCTTTGTGCTTGCTCCATTTCTGGGCCAACGGCCCTTCGGGAACTTTCGAATCCAATATGCTCATGGTTTTCAGATTTTTCGTTTGGAAGTTAGGCGCAAAGGCTGATCGCGTAATAGTAAACCACCACCAGTGCGAAGCACAGGCAAACAAAGGTGGCGAAGATGTTCGACAGGCACTTCAGGCGGCCCGACCACACGCTGTTGTTCAACCCTGTCGACTGGAACATGCTCCAGAAACCGTGGGTCAGGTGGAACCACAGCGCCCCAAACCACACTAAGTAAGCGATCACGTAGCCGATGTGCGAAAAAAGTTCGCGGATCAGCACCGAACCGTGGGTCTCGGCGCCCGGCAGGTGGAGCAGTTCCGAGAGCTGCATCTTGTACCAGAAGTTGGCCAGGTGCAGCCCGAGGCCGCCGAGGACGATCAGCCCCAACACGAACATGTTGCGCGAAGCGAAATCGACGCCCTTGTTCCGGCTCATGGCATAACGCTGCTTGCCGCGTGCGCGTATGTTCTGGAGCGTGAGCACCGAGGCGTAGAGGATGTGCAGCAGGAAACCCAACGCCAACACCATCGTCCCGATCAGCGCATACCAGTTCACGCCCAGGAATTCGCAGATCATGTCATACCCCTCGGCCGAGAAGACGGCCACAAGGTTCATCGACATGTGGAACAGTAGGAAAAGGATCATAAACAGGCCGGTAATCCCCATAAAGAATTTTCGTCCGACCGAAGAGGTCCACAAATAGCTCATATTAATTACGAATTAGAAATTGCCGATTCAGCGTGCTCCGGCTTTGCCGGCATCCCCACAAACGGGGATTCTGAAAAAATACGGCACAAATGTACCGTATTGTTCTTGAAATAACAACCCTTTTCGATAGTATTTTCTCACGACGACAGTCTTGTCGGGAACTGACAATAGGTGTGTGCGTTAGGCCAATCCGCAGGTTTTGCACGCATGCAGCAGGCGGGCCATCGCCTCCATCACCACGCTACGGGGTGAAGCGACATTCAGGCGCATGAATCCGATGCCTTCCACGCCGAAATGCTCGCCGTCGTTCAACCCGAGGTACGCCTTGTCGATCATAAACCGGCGGAGTTCCTCCTGACTCATCCTCCATGCCCGGAAATCGAGCCACAACAGGTAGGTGCTTTCTGGACGGTAACATCCGATCGACGGAATGTTCCGATGCAGGAAATCAACCACATAATCCATATTCCGACCCGTGTATGCGTTCATCTGGTCGAGCCACCCATCGCCTTGGCGATAAGCCGCTTCAAGGGCTACAGTCCCGAAAATATTCCCTTGGTCGAGGTGAAGTTTCGAGCAGGTGTGGCGAAAGCGACGGCGTAACGCGTCGTCCGGGGTAATCGCCAAAGCAGTGGAAAGGCCTGCGATATTAAAAGTCTTGCTCGGAGCGACGAGAGTGATGGTGCGGGCGGCAATTTCCCCGCCAAGCGAGGCGATATGGATGTGCCGACAGGGTTTTTGCACCAGATCGGAGTGGATTTCGTCCGAAATGACATATACGTCGTGCTTGACACACAGGTCGCCGATACGCCGCAATTCTTCGCCGGAGTAAACCCGCCCGGTCGGGTTGTGCGGGTTGCACATCAAAAAGGCTTTCGCCGTGGCCAGTTTGTGGTCGAGATCGTCGAAGTCGATGGCATACGTTTCGCCGTTCCACACGAGGGGATTGTCGACCACCCGACGGTCGTTGAGTTTGATGATGCGTGCAAAAGGCGGGTAGACCGGCGGTTGGATCACCACCCCGTCGCCTTCGGTCGTAACGGTTTGCAGCGCATAGGCCAATCCGGGCACCACACCGGGCGAACAGTCGATCCACGCGGGTTGCACCGTCCACCCTCCGCGGCGAGCCAACCAAGTGGTGGCCGCCTCGAAAAAGCCGGGGCCGCGGAACGTGTAGCCTAGCACCGGATGCTCCAATCGGCGGCGGATGGCGTCGAGCACAAAGTCGGGCGTGGCAAAGTCCATATCGGCGATCCACAGCGGGAGCAGATCCCCGCTACCGAACACCCGGGGGCAGTTATCGTATTTTTCGCAATCCGTCCCCGTCCGGTCGATCACCCGGTCGAAATCGTAAACCATAATTTGCGGGATCGTTTAAAAACACAACAAAGGTAATGTTATTTGTTGAAAAGTATTCGAGATCGACATCGAAATTTACAGAAACAACAAAATCTGTTATTCCTGTTTTTCGATATAATCCACATAAAAAATCATAAAACGGGCCGTACTCGCGTTATTCCGGAAAATAGCCCTAATTTTGCACCGCAAACAACCCTGAAATGAAAGACGATAAAAAATTCGGCAATGCGGCCGGTGGCAGTGAAGACCGCAAGGAAGAACGCCCCCGGCGCAAGAGCTTTTTCAGTCGCGACGACTCAAAAGCATCGACCGACGGCCCGGACCGGAGACCTGCAGGCGGCGCAGGCGACGAAAAATCCTCGTTCCTGAAAGACAAGCGTCCGCACGTCTCGTCTGCCGGGTCTGCGTACCGCGACGACCGCCCCCGTGAAAACCACAATAAGGACAAGAACGCCGACGGTCGTCGGAACCGCAACGACAACCGGGAAAGCCGCAACGGGGAACGTCCCGCCGGGCGATCTTTCGCCCAACGCAACGACAACAACCGTTATGGCAAGGATCGCAACCGGGACTACAGCCGCGACGACCGCAAGGCCCCTCGTCCGGAAGGAGATACCCGCCGTTCGTTCAGTCCTAATTTCGACGCCGACAACCGTCCCAAGTTCGACCGCGGCGATAAACCTCGTTACGACAAGCCCCGATTCGACAAACCCGGTTACAAAAAGGACGACCGCCGCCCCGGAGAAAAACCCTACGAAAAAAGCCGCTATGGCAAAGACAAATCCGGCGGCCGCTTTTCGAAGGAGAAATCGTTCGGAGGCAAAGGCCGGGACGCTCGGAAATCCTGCCCTCCCGGAGGTTTCGACAGCGACTATAAGCCCGAGAGCTACCCCACGTTCAACGCCCCGGCGATCCACGACCCGTTGCGCCTGAACAAGTATATCTCGATGTCCGGCGTCTGTTCGCGTCGCGAAGCCGACGAACTGATCAGGGAAGGCCGGATCACCGTCAACGGTGAAGTGATCACTGAAATGGGTTACAAGATCAACTCCGGCGACGTGGTCAAAATGAACGGTGAACAGCTCGAAAGCCAGAAAAAGGTCTATATCCTGATGAACAAGCCCAAAGGTTTCGTCACCACCGTTGAAGACCCCAACGCCGACCGTACCGTGATGGAGATCGTCAAAAACGCCTGCAGCGAACGGGTCTACCCCGTCGGTCGCCTCGACAAAAACTCGCTCGGCGTGCTGCTCATCACCAATGACGGCGAACTCACCAAGAAACTCACCCACCCGAGCTACCGGATGCGGAAGATCTACCAGGTGTCGCTCGACAAATCGATTGCCGAAGCCGACATGGAACGCCTCTGCGAAGGCGTCGAACTCGAAGACGGTAAAGCCATCGCCGACGAAGTCAGCCGCGTCGGCCCCTCGCCCAAAGAGGTCGGCATCGAGATCCACTCCGGCAAAAACCGCATCGTCCGCCGCATGTTCGAAGCCGTCGGATACCGCGTCGACAAACTCGACCGCGTTTTCTTCGCCGGACTCACCAAAAAAGGCCTGCGCCGCGGCGCTTGGCGATACCTGACTCCCCGCGAAGTAGCCATGCTCAAATCCGGCAGCTACGAGTAGCCCCGCCGCCCGTGACGAGGTAATGGACGAGAGGAAACGCCGCTTTTTCCACAAAAGTTGCGGGGCTGCGTTATCTCCTTTGGTCGGTTATCCACCAAAATGTCGTAATTTTGTTCGCTAAAAGAACCCTGAAAACCCATGGAAACTGTTTTGAGCGGCATCCGGTCGACCGGCAACCTGCACTTGGGCAACTACTTCGGTGCCTTGAAGAACTATGTCAAAATGCAGCACGAGAACCGCTGCTTCTTCTTCATCGCCGACTACCACTCGTTGACCACCCACCCCGACCCGGCGCTGCTTCATCCCAATGTCCACAACGTGTTGGCCGAATATCTCGCCGCGGGCATCGATCCGGAGGTGGCGACGGTCTACATCCAGAGCGATCTGCCGCAGGTGGCCGAACTCTACCTGCTGCTCAATATGCATGCCTACACCGGCGAACTGGAACGCACCGCCTCATTCAAGGAGAAGGTGCGCAAGCAGACCGAAAACGTCAATGCCGGTCTGCTGACCTATCCGGTGCTGATGGCGTCCGACATCCTGATCCACCGCGCCGCGAAGGTGCCTGTGGGAAAGGATCAGGAACAGCATCTCGAAATGACAAGAAAATTTGCCCGCCGGTTCAATAATTTTTACGGCGTCGAATATTTCCCGGAAAGCGAACCCTATAACTTCGGCAACGAACTCGTAAAAATCCCCGGCCTCGATGGCAGCGGGAAGATGGGCAAATCGGAGGGCAACGGTATTCTTCTGATCGACGAAGACGACGTGATCCGCAAAAAAGTGATGAAGGCGGTGACCGACAGCGGCCCGACGGCGCCCAACTCACCCGTGACCGATGGTGTCCGGAATATTTTTACGATCATGCAGGCCGTTTCCACGCCCGACACGCTTCAATATTTCAAGGAGAAATATGCTTCGTGCGAGATCCGTTACGGCGATTTGAAAAAGCAGTTGGCCGAAGACATCATCCGGGTGGTGGCTCCGATCCGCTCGCGTATCAGGGATATCCGGAATAATAAGGAGTACCTCCGCAAAGTGACCTGCCAGGGGGCGGAACGTGCGGCCGAAAGTGCGGACAAGACGATGGCCGAAGTACGCGAAATCATGGGGATCAGACGCTTTTAGCAACGAATGGATAAACGAAAACGGGGCTGCACTTCAAGATGCAGCCCCGTTTTTTTCAGGACAGGATTATTTTTCAGCCATGGATGTTCCCGCGAAAAGTTCCCAACCGGCGCGCACGTCGGCTTCGACGGCGTCGACACCGTTTTCGACCCGGCTCATCGCCGCCACGAGGGGGATCATCACCGATCCGTCGAGTGTCGAGAGGATGCGTTCGGGGGCGAACCGGGCGCGGACACTGACCGCATTTTCATAGGCCGACGTATCGTTTTCCCCCGGCGGAGCGTAGCGGGCGATCATCCCGCGAAGGGTGCGCAGCCCATGCCTTACCTCGTAGGCACGCAGCAGGACGAACATCGCCCGGTAGCCCCAAACAATGGTTTTGAATTGTTTGAAAGCCGGATCGGTCGAAGGTTGCACTTCGCCGAGATAACGTACGCCCGAGAGCCGGATATTGCCCGGATTGTTGTTGCGTAATCCCCGGCTCATGCATTTTTCGGTTTTCGGGTGCGCTTCGGCTTTTCGGCCGGGGCGTCGGTATTCATGTCGGCGATGACGGGGCAAACGGCCCGATGTTCACATTTCGTTGCCCGTGAAATGGCGATTTTCAGCATCGTCCGCTCTTCGCGGGCTACGGCTATTTCATCCCGCACTTCCCGTAATTCTTCGCGCATCTTGTCGATTTCGTCATAGAGTTTCCGCTTGTCTTCCAACGCGTCGTCGAGCAGGGCTTTATATTGCCTGGCGATTTCGATCCGGTCGGCCTCTTTCTTTTGGCGATTTCGGTAGGCGTTGGCAAACCACCCCGCAAACCCGGTCGCTAACGGGGCGACCAAGTACGAAAAAAAGTGTTCCATCGCCGTCATAGTATAATACCCCCGCTGAAGATCCGTCGGTGCAACCGTTTGTCGGAATCGTATTCCGGAAAAGTTTCCGGCGAGGCTTCGATGTGTTCGATCGCCTTGCGTAACAAAGTATTGCCCACATTGAGCGCTTCGCGGCGCAACATGACCGCCTGACGGTCCGAAGCCGAAGCCGATTGGGCGGTGTGGTTGTGGACAATACCCGCGTTGCCTGCCTTGAGTTGCAAATCCGGAAGAATACCGTATTTCACGAAATAGGCCAACGCGGGCTTTACAAAATGCTGCAAAAAGTCGTGATAGCGTACTTCGCGGCAGACAAAATACAAGCCTCCGAGGGCAGGCGCAATAAACTTGGCCTGGGCGGCTTCGATCTTAAAATCGTTGACCACGCGGTCGTCGATCTGGTCTTCGGGTCCGAAAGCGATGGCAATCACCTCGCGGGCGGAAATCAGGAGGTTCATAGCGAAGATGATTTTGAAAGATTTCCGATGTAATGTTGCTGTGCCGGGTCGGCGGGGTCATAGTCGAGACCGTCGGCTTTGCGTGCTTCCCACACCATCATGTAGGCGGGTTTGACGCTTGCCGGGGGACGGTTGACGATTTCGAGCGACGAGGCGTCGGCTCCGAAGAGTTGTTCGATCACCCCTTTGATCGGATCGAGCAACTGGCCCTGCGCGGCAAGAATCACCGTGTTGAGGGCGATCTCGTACTCGAGCAGGATGCGCTCCGATGAGAACCCGGCGACATAGTCCAGTCCGCTCAGCGACCGGAACCACGAATGGGCGACCACGATGTCCGACGCGGCTTGTGCATGGAGGTCTTTCCAGTCGCCCTCGTGGGCGGTCGAAATCGGGATGAATTTTGAACTTTCGCCTTCGCTCATCCCCTTGACCAGGAACATCACTTGACCGGGATTGCCCGCAAAACGGGCTTCTGCGCCGCGCAGGATCTGTTCGGCTTCACGGTCGTTGTCGATCTCGGCGTCGAGCATCATGATGCCCGACAGTTGGAACGAGTTGTCGAGGCGGCTGATGTTCCACCGATCGGTCTTGTACATGATGGCCGAGGCGTTAATCCCCGACAGATAGGCCGGCACGCCGTAGTTTTCGAACATCGGCTCGTAATCCTTGTAGTGGATCATCGTCCGCAGCGTACCGTCCGCCGCCTTTTCGAAATTCGGGTAAAGCGGCAGGCGCCGGGCCTTGTCCGGGTCATACGCCATCCAGTCGTGGTGCAGGATTACGTGCTGCTTTTCTTTCGCCAGACGGCAACGGGTGGCGTCCTGGTGGAACAGCGCCAGAAACGAATGCTTCTCGTCGGTGATGATCTCCAGAA
The DNA here is from genome assembly GCA_031286025.1 of Rikenellaceae bacterium. Lineage (GTDB taxonomy): Bacteria > Bacteroidota > Bacteroidia > Bacteroidales > Rikenellaceae > JAITVB01. The sequence continues at coordinate 3,338 of JAITVB010000028.1, read as the reverse complement.
AGGCGTTGCCCATCAGACATTTGTCAAAAGCGAGCTTGGCGATCACCTCGCGCAGCGTTTCGCCTGTGCCGTTGATCGGTTCGATGAGCGAGGCCAACGGCGAGTTGTCGCGGTCGAAGGCAATTCCTTTTCCTGCGATATAGTCGGCCTTGTCGTTGACAATGCGACGGTGAATGGTCGATCGTCGCGAGAGCATCGAGAGGGCGTAAGGGAACAAATTGTCATCGCCCCAACGCCAGTATTGTGTGTTTTCGGCCGTGGCCGTCCCGATGGTGACAAAGGGATCGATTCGGTTGCAGGTCATGGCGAACGAACGTCGTCGCCCGGCCGGAGCCGCTTGTATAGTGCTTTTCGGATGTGTAATTTGTTCTGCAAACAATAAAATGCCGTTGACTGAAATGGGCTGGGGGCGGTACCCCCCCCTGCCCGGCCTGGATTTTTCGATTTTCCCTTGGAGGGGAACTTTTTGTGCTTTCCTTTGAGGGAGACCTCCTTCGAGAAAATCTCAGGAGGAATGCCGAGGACGCCTATCCGAAATTCCCTGTAAAAGTTCTTGCCGGGGCGGTGTCGCACGATTCAAGCGCAAGGTTCACCGTACCCGGATCGGTCTGTTTGGCGCCTGTCGAGGCGTCGGATGCGGCGAGGCGCAGCGGCCGTTCGCCGGCCATCTCGCGGGAATAGCCGACCAACAGGGTGTCGTTGTTTTCGGTGGTGACGACGGCGACGAGTCCGCATAAAGATGCGGTGGCGATTTCGCAGAGGGCCTTTCGGGCGTCGGCGTCCATCTTGTCGAAGGAAAAGGCGAGGGTGTGAGTGGTGATCCGCACCCCGTTGTCCAGGTTGATCGTCTCGCGGTAGGTCGCCTGCTCCTCGCCGAAGGTGTAGATGGCGGGTGTTTCCCCTGATGCGAGGGTAATGCTTGTGTAAGCATCGCGGGATTCGTCATAGGCAATGGCGACGATGTCGCTTCGCACGGTCAACCGGATAGATCTCACCCCGCCACTCCGTTTTCCGCAAAGATGCATATAACCGGTCAGAGACATGTTTTTGATTTTCGAGTTACGAATTTGGATACAGCCTATTGCAAGGCGCTGAACGAGGCTACGATCAATTCCGGAAGGAGGTAGTCGCAACCGGCCATAAACACGGCGCGTTGGCGATTTTCCATTTCGTCCGGATTATACCACATCCGCACTTCCATCCCCGGAAAGTCATTGGTGTTGACCGCCAGAGCCAAATTGTGCTTCTCGGTCAGCAGGGCGAACGACTTGGGCATACCGGCCAGACCGTCGAGATAACCGCTCACCTGCACGTCCACCACCGGAATCCCCTTGTAGTAGATTTCTTTACGGCCATTCTGCTTGGCGAGGTAGGCGCTTTCGACGGTGATGCTGTCGAGCGACTCCTCGTAATTGTTAAAAATGTCCGAGGTGACGAGCCAAACCAGTTCTCCTTGATTTTTGAATCGACGCAGCACTTCCGGCGACGCTTCCCACATATTTTTGAAGAGGCCTTCGGCGGCGTCGGCGGCGGCCATCGCCGGCATCGTTACTTTTTTCAGTTCCGCCCCGGCGGTATCGGCGTCGGCGATGATGCGCTTCAACAGGCCGTCGAAGGTGTTGAGGCCGTCGGCACGCGAACTGTCGCCGACCCACATCGTGGCCCGGATCGACTCGGCGATCGCTTCTTTGAACAGGGCGGTTTCCGCCGCTTCGAGGGCGCTTCCGGTCAGGTCGTCGAGATTCACTTCGGGGCTGCCGGCCATTTCTTCATAAACCATCTGGAAATAGTCCTCGGCCGAGAAACCGAGTTCGGCTTTCACCTTGAAGAGTTCGATCTTCTTCTGGTACTTTTGGGCCGGATCGCCGCCCGCCCAACCTTTGCCGTAGCGTTTGAGCACGTCGGCGGCGCGTTTCCAGAACTGGAGGGTGGTGGGTACCGGCATGTTATAGAGCACACGGATACCGAGGTTCGTCGCGTCGGGACCGCTCAGCAGCGGACGGAAAAAAATGGTGTCGAGTTCTTTTCCTGCGTAGGTTTTCGGATTTTCGATCAGTTTTGACATAAGTGTTCGATTAAAGGTTTTTGATATTTTTGATGTCGTTGTCGTAGGCGCCGGCGTTACCCCGCTGCCTGAACTCCCCTGTGCTCGGATCCTCTTTGGGGAGGGTGGCGGTGGGCGTGGTCCGCAGCTTGGCGTTCAGCGCCTCAAGTTCGACGATCCTGTTTTGGAGTTTTTCGATCTCTTTTGCGGTGATGGAACTTTCGGCGCCGGGGTTTTCACAGGCATCGATCAGTTGGCCCAGTTCGGTGGCGGCATCGATTTTTGTAACCGCTCCGCTTTCTTTCGGGACGGTTGTTCCGAAAGTTGCCGCTACTTTCTCCGCTGCTATTTCTTCCCTGGAGTTGTGTCCGATAATAAAGCCAAGCGTATTGCGGATGCTCTCTTTCAGGCTCCGGTTCTTACCGCTGTGAAGAACCGCCTCGGGAATCTCGGGTAGGCGAAGCTTCCGCACGACTTCGGCCGCATCGTTCGAAACGGTGGCCGGTGCGATCACCCGGTCGGCCAACCCGGCGCCGACGCACTCCTTGGCAGTCAGCCAACGGCCGCGTCCGTCATTCTCGCTCATCAACTCGACGAATCTGCTGATCGGGTGGCCCGAACGCCCGGCATAGACGGCGGCGATCTGCCCGTCGGTCTTATCGAGCAATTCGATCGTCTGAGCCAGTTCGCGGGTGTTGCCCTCGCTCACCGACGACGAACGGTGGATCAGGTAGAGCGTGTTGGCCGATACCTCGCGATGGCCCGGCGCCCCGGCTTGGGCAATGATCGTTGCCGCCGAGGCCACATAGCCATAACAACGCGTGGTCACTTCCGCTCGCAGTCCGGCCAACGCTTCGTAGATCAGCAACGCATCGTTCACGTTGCCGCCCGCCGATCGGATGTTGACGATCAGTTTGCGGGTGTCGATCGCTTCGATCTCGCGCAGCGTGTTTTTGAATTTCTGATACGTGGCGATCTCGGCACCTTCGCTTGCGAATTGTTGGTTTTCGGGCATGCCGATGATGCCCTCGATATCGATCTCGGTCACTTTTTCCGAGCGGTTTTTGATAAAGATTTCTCCGGTCATTTTTTGTGAATTTGCTCCGAAAGTAGATTGGTCGGTCAAGGGCGGTTTTATACGGATTCCGTATCGGCGGGGACGAGGTTGACATCCTTGTAGTAATACAGGCACTTGCGCACGTATTCATACGAGCAGGCAAATATTTCCGTTGCCGTCCACATCGCGCTGAGTTTCGATATCCCGGTGAGCACCTGTCCCCTGACAAATTCTCGG
>JAITVB010000004.1 GCA_031286025.1 Rikenellaceae bacterium | reverse complement strand
TGGCGATCGGTGCTTACATTGCCCTCCGTTTCAGCCGTTGGCAGTGGGCGATGGGGGGCGTGATTTCGCTAGCCCACGATGCTTTACTGACGATCGGGATATTCTCGCTGTTCTGGGGGGTGTTGCCTTTCACGATGGAGGTCGACCAGTCGTTCATTGCCGCTATCCTGACCATCATCGGTTACTCGATCAACGACACGGTGATCATCTTCGACCGTATCCGCGAGTATCGCCGTCTCTACCCGAAGCGTGGCCTGAAGATCAACATCAACAACGCGATCAACAGCACCCTGGCCCGCACGGTGAATACCGCCGGAACGACGATCGTCGTGCTGTTGGCGATCTTTATCTTCGGCGGTGAAGTGATTCGCGGGTTTGTCTTCGCACTGATGTTCGGGATCGTTGCCGGTACTTTCTCGTCGGTGTTCGTAGCTACTCCGGTAGCCTACGATCTGATGATGCGCAAGGGCGGCAAGGATGCCGAAGAAGAAAAATAATTTTCATTGAAATAGAGAGAGGTCGTCGGTTGGCGACCTCTCTCTATTTCAACCGATCCGATTCGGGATTCCGATGCGTTCCCGTACGGGGATTTTGTTCGCTTTCGCACCGGCTGCTGTTTTCCTAATGGTTACATCGTTACTTTCTATGGTTGCCATCCATGAGGGGAATGGGATCCCTACACAGTCCATCCATTTGACAATCAAACAGCAAGGCTGCGCTTTCTTCGTCTGATTTGTAAAAACCAGTTACTTGACAGCGTCGTCCAGAATGGCGTCGGTCAGCCCCGATGGATTCCCCATCCAGACCACCTGACCGCGGTTGTCGAGCAACACGCTGAACGGCACAAAGCGCACATTATAAGCTGTAAACGTTTTTCCGTTATCGTCCAAACCGAAAAAGAAGGCGTAATTTTTACCAACTGCCAACGGGGACAATTTGCTTTCATCTTCGCGGCCTACGATCACAAAATTGATCTTACCGCTGTATTGGCGCGCCAAGGCGTCGAGTTTGGATAGCGAAGCGACGCACTGGTCGTTGGTCGAGTGAAAGAAATCGACCAACTGCGCCTTGCCGCCCGAAGGTTGGCTGCCGCCGATCCATTTGGCGATCTTGACGTCGGGGGCTTTTTCCCCGATCATCAGCCGCTGTGCCTGGAGATTTCCCGCCGCGAGGAGCGAAAGTACCAACACGCTGAGCCGGATTAAATTTTTCATGTCGATGAAAATTTATATACAAACTTAAGTAAAAAAAGAAGAAATGGTTCCGTGACTGACGCAATATTCGATTTTTGGGGTGCGAAATCTCGAATTCTGCCTATCTTTGAAAACAAATTTGATGCCTTTCCGGGTATGACACACTCTAATAACGCTTTTCGGACCTGCTTTGGTCTGTGTCTCTTGTTTTCAGGATTGCTCTTGTTTGCTCCGACGACGGGTTCCGCCCAACAACAACGGACGGATATCACCGTGAGCGAACTTTCCTATGATTTCGGCCGTTTCACGTTGAAAGATGCGCCGAGCCACACTTTCGTGATCACGAACAATGGCAGCAATGTGTTGCTGCTGACCGCGATCCGCACCACTTGTTCGTGTGCCAAACTCAAATGGACGAAAACGCCCATCGCTCCAGGCGGATCGGGTCAGGTCGTAGTGACCTATAAACCGACCGACGCAGGCGCGTTCCACAAGGAGGTCGTCGTGCAATCGACCGCTCCGGACGGCCCGTTGCGTCTGGCGATCAAGGGCTATGTCGAGAAAAGATAGAGGAGTGCGATGAAGATCGGTTTCGATGCCAAACGGGTGTTTTTCAATCGCAGCGGCCTGGGCAACTACGGTCGTAGTACGGTCGAACTGTTGGCCCGTTACGCGCCGGAAAACGAATGCGTGCTCTTTACCCCGCACCCCGGCAACCCGATGGGTTTCGCGGTGCCCGACGGCGTGCGGACGATTACGCCCGTTTCGGGGCTCAACCGTAGCTTGGGTTCGGTATGGCGCAGCTATAACATGTCGGGATCGCTCTTAAGGCAGGGGATCGACCTTTATCACGGCCTGAGCAACGAGCTCCCTGCCGACATTTACCGCGCGGCCGAAAAAGGGGTGCGCTCGGTGGTCACCCTCCACGATATTATTTTTGTCCATTTCCCGGAACTGTATAAGCCGTTTGATCGTTATCTCTATACCCGGAAATATAAATCGAGCTGTGTCCGCGCCGACCGGGTGATCGCCATCAGTCGTCAGACGCGCGACGATCTGGTCAATCACTGGAATGTTCCCGAAGAGAAAATAGACGTCGTCTACCAAGGCTGCAACCCGATTTTTTACGACGAGGCAACGTCCGAAAAACGGGCCGAAGTGCGCGAACGCTACCACTTGCCCAAACATTACATTCTGAGCGTGGGTACGATTGAACCCCGTAAGAACCTGATGCTTACGGTGCAGGCCATGGCAGAGGGACGCCTTGACGCCGATCTGGTGGCCTGTGGCCGCAGCACGCCTTACGTGAAGGAGATCATGGACTATGCCCTGCGCCACGGTATCGCCAACCGCGTGTACCTGATCCACGACGTGTCGTTTGCCGATTTGCCGGCGGTTTACCAGATGGCCGATGTGTTGGTCTACGTCTCGTTCTACGAAGGTTTCGGCATCCCGATCCTCGAAGGGCTCAACAGCCGTATCCCGGTAATTACCACCCGTGGCGGGGTGTTCCCGGAAACGGGCGGCGACGCCTGTTGCTATGTCGATCCGCACAGCACGGAAGAAATGGTCGTCGCCCTTGAAAAAACGCTTAACGACAGCGACTTGCGATCCGGAATGATCGAACGGGGGCGCGCCTATGCCCGGCAATTCCACGAAGAGCACATTGCAGCGAACCTGACCGACGTGTACCGCCGGACGATAACCGGGTAACGATTTTCCGGCAAGCATTTTCGTTCGCTTTTCTTCGGCTCGTTTTTCCGGCTTTTCGATCCCGCGATGCCGGTTTCCGGTATTCCCCTCTTGTTTTTTACCCCAATCAGGCGGCATATTTTGTGTTGCATAACACAAAATTAATCTGTCAAAATTCCTGGAAAAAGAAGAAAAAGTCCAAGGGAATCACTACCTTTGCCGGATATTTCGAAAACGAAAGCAAATCAACGAAAAAATAAAAACATCAACGTCATGAACCTGACACATATCGAACACATCGGCATCGCCGTGAAGAGCCTCGAAACATCGATCCCCTACTATGAACAGGTGTTGGGCTTGACGTGTTACAACATCGAGGAAGTAGCTGATCAGAAAGTAAAAACCGCTTTCTTCAAGGTGGGCCAGACCAAGATCGAACTGCTCGAACCGACGAGCGAAGAGAGCACGATCGCCAAGTTTATCGAAAAACGCGGTGAAGGCGTGCACCACATCGCCTATGCCGTCGGAAATATCGAAGGCGCGTTGGCCGAAGCAGAAATGAAAGGCGTGCAGTTGATCGACAAAACCCCGCGAGGCGGAGCCGAAGGGTTGACCATCGCCTTCCTGCATCCGAAATTCACCGGGGGTGTGCTGACCGAACTCTGCGAAGATAAAAACTAAAAAGATACAACACTATGAGCACCAATCAGAAAAAGGTAGACCAACTCCTCAGCCTGCGCGAACAGGCCAGGTTGGGCGGCGGCCAGAAGCGCATCGACTCGCAACACGCCAAAGGTAAACTTACGGCCCGCGAACGCATCGAAATGCTGTTGGACGAGGGGAGCTTCGAGGAGTTTGATATGTTCGTCACCCACCGTTGTACGAACTTCGGCATCGAAAACGAATCGTATTACGGTGACGGCGTGGTGACCGGCTACGGCACGATCGACGGCCGCTTAGTCTATGTCTTCGCTCAGGATTTCACGGTGTTCGGCGGTTCGCTCTCTGAATCGTTGGCCGACAAGATCTGCAAGGTGATGGATATGGCGATGAAGAACGGCGCTCCGCTCATCGGCCTCAACGACTCGGGCGGCGCCCGCATTCAGGAAGGGGTCAATGCGTTGTCGGGCTATACTGAGATTTTCCAACGCAACATCCTTGCTTCGGGGGTGATTCCGCAGATTTCGGCCATCTTCGGCCCGT
>JAITVB010000261.1 GCA_031286025.1 Rikenellaceae bacterium | reverse complement strand
ATGGTGATCGGCTTGGCCGTCAGCGGCCATTCGATCGCCTGGCCCGTCGGACGTAATCCGGCACCGCGCAATCGGGTCTCCTCCTCGGTCAGCGGTAACAGTTTACCGGTAGGCAACGTGCGGTCGTTGACTTCCCACTTTTCGCCCACCGAAAGCTGCAACAGGACATCCTCTGCTCTGCCTCCTTCGGCAAACGGCACCATGATCGGGGTGTGATAACCCACACCCAACGGCATCGGACTGTCGCTCAAATTAATGAACGAAACTTTGTGTTCGAGGCCGGCCGCCGACAATTTAAAGTACATCCGGCACTCGAACTCGTGCGGGAAATCGCAGAAAACGGCGTCATTGACCGCATTCGAAAAGAACGAAGCCTCCACTTCGACATAGTTCCCGCCCACGCGGGTGCGGGTGACGGTGAAAGCCTGCTGCTTGATGATCCCGTGGTGGTAATTGTTCTGATTGGGAATGGTGATCGGGAACCGGTAAGTCTTACCGTTATAGGTATACTTACCGTCTTCGATACGGTTGGGCGGGAAAAGCAGCGGCAGGCCGAAGAGCTGTGCGCGCACGCCGAACACTTCGAGGTCGGCCTCGGCGGGCGTACGGAAAATATTGACCTTTTTCTCCTTGTCGTAAAGTTTGACCATATTGGCGCCCACGGCCGGGATCATCAGGGCTTCATAGCCGCCGGCCTCCATTTCGACGGCTTCGTGGCCGAACCAGGTTGTCTTCGCGATTTTCATACGTTTTTCGAATTTTTTTATGATTGATTTGAAATTGCTTTTGACATATAGTACTGCCATGGCAGGAAACCGTCCGGCCTGCGACCGAAATTTTTCAAATGTAATTATTTTTCCGGACATTTCGTCCATTCCGTCTCGTAAAAATGGTGTTTGACCGACTGCAAAATTCTTGCTACATAATTTTTATTACTTTTGCCGGAGTAAAAGTGTCTTCCGGCGCCCGGAAAGATCGACTTTGTTCCATTATGCAGAATCCGATGAAAAAGATCCTCCTGTGTTGCCTCGCCTTGTGGGCGGGAAGCGTTGTCTCGGCCCAGGGCCAGGCCGATATGCAGAACCTGCAAAAGCTGACGCAGTTCTACCGCTATCTGACCGGGGCTTACGTCGAACCGATCAACAGCACCACGTTGGTCGAAGATGCGATCGAAGAGATGCTCTCGACGCTCGACCCCCATTCGGCCTACGTTTCGGCCGAAGACATGAAGGGGGTGACCGAAAGTTTCGAAGGTAGTTTCGAAGGTATCGGCATCGAATTCAATATCCTGCGCGACACGCTGATGGTGGTCAACCCGATTTCCGGCGGCCCGTCCGAAAAGGTGGGCCTGTTGCCCAACGACCGCATCGTGAGCGTCGACGGCGAACCGGTGATCGGAATCAAACAGACCGACGTGCCCAAATACCTGCGCGGCCCGAAAGGGACGCGGGTACAGTTGGGTGTCGTGCGCCGAAGCGTGCCCGAGGAGTTGTCGTTTGTGATCGTACGCGATAAAATACCTATTTACACGGTCGACGCCGCTTACCAGATCAATCCTTCTGCATATTATATAAAGATCAACCGTTTCGCCTCGACCACCGACAGCGAGTTCCGCCAGGCATTGGCGAAAATGCTCCCGGGCAGCAGCCTGATCCTCGACCTGCGGGGCAACGGGGGCGGCCTGCTCGACCAGGCGGCAGCCATCAGCAACGCCTTCCTCAAGCGCGGTTCGCTGATCGTTTCAACCGAGGGACGGGTCGTTTCGCCCGAACGTTTCACCGCCCGCAATGCCCCGATCTACGAAAAAGGACGCCTGATCGTGTTGGTCGACGAATATTCGGCCTCAGCGAGCGAGATCGTGGCCGGTGCCGTCCAGGACTGGGACCGCGGGCTGATCGTCGGACGCCGCACGTTCGGTAAGGGCCTTGTGCAACGTCAGCTCCCGTTGATCGACGGCTCGGCCGTGCGCATCACTGTGGCACGCTACCACACCCCGACCGGCCGTGTCATCCAACGTCCCTACGAAAAAGGAAAGAGCGACGAATATTACGCCGAATTCAACAGCCGCTTCACAGCCGACTCGGTAGCCGCGTTGCCCGATTCGCTCAAATACAGCACCCTGCACAGCCATCGCACGGTTTATGGCGGCGGCGGGATCACCCCCGACGTGATCGTGGCCCGCGACACTTCGGGCTACAGCGACTACTGGGCCAACCTCGTACACCGCGGCGTGATCAATGAGTTTGCCATCAACTATATCGACCGCCATCGGGCCGAGTTTGAAGCCCTTTATCCCGATTTCGCTTCGTTCGACAGCGGTTTCTCGGTCACGCCGGCCATTCTCTCCGAAATCGAAGCTCTGGGCAAGGAGCGCGGCGTGACGCCCGACCCCGAACAATTCGCCCGCTCCTCGCGCGAGATCGGTGTCCAGATCAAGGCCCTGCTCGCCCAAAAAATGTGGACGATGAACGAATATTACCAAGTGGTCAACGGCGAGGTCGATGAAGTGTTTTCCGAGGCCTTGCGCATCCTTTCCGATTGGGGGACATACAGTAACGGCCTCCTTTATTGATGGAAAATCGTAAATCGTGGTTGGGAAAGTTATTTTTTATTATATTTGAAAAACCAATCTCACCAATTTACTGAAAATGGCAATGGATGCATTTGTTTTAAAAAGGGACGATCCGGAAGGCGGGGGCGAAGAGGTTTATTCGAAACCGGTCAGGGCGGGACGGCGCACCTACTTCTTCGATGTGAAGGCAACCCGTAACGACGACTATTTCCTGACCATCACCGAAAGCCGTAAAAAACAGGGGGCGGACGGGAATTTTTTCTTCGACAAGCATAAAATTTACCTCTATAAGGAAGATTTTGCGAAGTTTGCGGAAGGGCTTCAGGAAGTTGTCGACTTCATCAAGGAACGCAAGCCCGAATTCTTTATCGAACATACCGGCAGCAGCCCGTTTTCGATCGGCTCGCTCGACGAAGAATTTGACCGGTTGTAAAAAACGTCCTTATTATTTCTGAATACCGGTGGGGATTTCTTTAACCTCGCCGATGCTTGTATTGCAGGGTGAGGCAACGCTTTTGCTTCGTATCTGCGCGGGGTTTGCCGGACGAACAAAAAAAACTATTTTTGTACTGTCATTCAACCTAAAAAGTCTTGGACATACCGCTGCAACACATCGTTTTTCATCCGTTTACTTTTCAAGTATCGGGTGAGATCATCGCACTCGTCTTTCTGTTATCGGTGTCGGCCCTCGTTTCGGCATCCGAAACGGCCTTTTTCTCGCTGACTCCGAACGATGTCAACACACTGAAAAAAAATGAGGACCGCAAGTCTAACGCCGTTCTCGCCTTGTTGGGCATGCAGGACTATCTGTTGGCAACAATCTTGATCATCAATAACTTAGTCAATATTTGCGCGGTGATCGTAGCCAACTCGGTCATCGACCGCCTGATCACTTTCTCGGGTGGGGCGCTCGAATTTGGGATTAAAGTGGTGTTGGTCACCTTCCTGCTGTTGCTTTTCGGGGAAATCATGCCAAAAATTTTCGCGTCGTACAACGCCCTGCGCTTTGCCCGTTTCATTTCATTGCCGTTGCGGTTCCTGCGCAAGATGTTCCGCCCGTTTGCCTGGGCGCTGATCCGTTCGAGCAGCCGCATCAACGAAACAGTAGCCGTCAAACGAATCGACCTGTCGATGGACGAACTTTCCAATGCACTGGAAATCACCACAGACCAAACCCAAGAAGAAAAAAAGATCCTGTCCGGCATCGTCAATTTCATCGGTACCGAGGCGGTCGAGGTAATGCGCCCGCGGATCGACGTAGTGGCTCTCGACAGGGAAACGAGTTTCGAAGCAGTGTGCCGCACCGTGATCCTATCCGGGTTTTCACGCATTCCGGTCTACGAAGAGAGCATCGACCATATCCAAGGGGTACTCTATGTCAAAGACTTGCTGCCGCATATCAACGAGAGCGACGATTTCGACTGGAAGAAACTCTGTCGCGTGCCTTATTTCGTGCCCGAGAATAAAAAGATCAACGACCTGTTCGTTGAGTTCCAGACCAACAAGATTCACTTTGCGATCGTCGTCGATGAGTATGGCTCGACGATGGGCGTGGTGTCGCTCGAAGATATTCTGGAGGAGATCATCGGCGAAATTTCCGACGAATCGGACATCAACGAATCGCTTTACACCCGCATCGATGCGCATACCTTCCTGTTCGAAGGAAAGATCCACCTCAACGACTTCCTGAAGATACTCGGCCTCGATGACGACTATCTCAATGAGATACAGGGTGATGCAGAAACGGTGGCGGGTGTGCTGATCGAGATGAAACACGATTTTCTGAAAGCGGGCGATAATTTTTCGTACGGGCACCTGTCGTTTTGCGTCGAGTCGGTCGACGGCCTGCGGGTCGACAAGGTCAAAGTCTCTGTCGACCGCAAGGATACCGCTCATTAATCCAATTCCCCCTGAACGATGCCTGTCGTGGAACAGCAACATACCGCCGGCGGCTTCTGGGCGCTGTGGCGCACGGACGAAACGGAAGAGTACCTTTTCGGGCGTTTCTCGAAATTTACCCCTGTTGCGGCCGAACTGCAATACCTGTCGGGGCTGAGAAATCCGCGGCGACGGTGCGAATGGTTAGCGTGGCATGTGATGGTGCGTGAACTGCTTGGTACTAAAGTTGAAACGGCCTACTCTTCCGATAACACCCCCCTGTTGAAAAACCATCCGGGGCACATCAGCGTGTCGCACACGGGCGATTACGTAGCGCTCTATTACAGCCCCCTGCCTTGCGGAATCGACCTCGAACGCACCGCCCGCGACTTTTCGAAGGCGGCGCCGCGTTTTTTGTCGGTGGCCGAAAAGGATGTGTTGTGCAATGAAGACCCGTTTTCCTTGTCGCTCGTGTGGTGTGCCAAGGAAGCAGCCTATAAACTCGCCCGCCGTCCCGCGCTCGACTTTTCAGCGGATATTTTTCTGAAAGCCCTCGACCGGGAAAGTCGGACGATGCTTATCGCGCTTTCCGACGGCACCGAAATCCCGATGGCGTACCGAAGCCTCCACGGCCTGACGTTGGTGTACACATCCCAACCATAAGTAAGACAGCAGCTTAATGAAATCAAAAAAAACGAAGACAACGGATACCTGAACGGGGAAGCGATACCGAAACAGCCGAGATTATCCGTTTTCTACGGATCGAAATTATCCGAACCGGATAATCAAGCCGAACTATTCCTGCCGGATCTTGGGCCATGAATAAATATGTAAAAAGCGGGAGGCTGTTGGCCTCCCGCTCTTTTTCATGCGAGCAAACTACTGTTTGCGTACCATCGTGTTGTATTCGTCGAGCGAGCCGACCAACAGATCCTGGAACTCGGGAGTCCCGGTACCGGCGGGAATCAAATGCCCGCAGATCACGTTCTCCTTCAGCTTTTCCAACGGATCGACCTTGCCGAAGATGGCGGCTTCGTTCAGCACCTTGGTCGTCTCCTGGAACGAGGCGGCCGACATGAAACTGCTCGTCTGCAAGGCAGCGCGGGTAATCCCTTGCAGCACATGGTTCGAGGTCGCCGGAATCACGTCGCGCACTTCGACCGCTTTCATATCCTTACGTTTGAGGATCGAATTCTCGTCGCGGAGCTTGCGTACCGACACGATTTGGCCCGGTTTCAACTCGGTCGAGTCGCCGGCTTCGGTCACGACTTTCTTGTCGTAAAGCTCGTCGTTGACCTTCATGAACTCCCACTTGTCGACTATCTGCTCTTCCATGAACTGGGTGTCGCCCGGATCCTGGATTTGTACCTTGTTCATCATCTGGCGGACGATCACTTCAAAATGCTTGTCGTTGATCTTCACCCCCTGCATGCGGTACACCTCTTGGATTTCGTTCACGATATACTCCTGCACCTTGGTCGGGCCCTGAATCGAGAGGATGTCGCTCGGGGTGATCGCCCCGTCGGAAAGAGGCATCCCGGCACGGATATAGTCGTTTTCCTGCACGAGGATCTGGCGCGAGAGGGGCACGAGGTATTTCTTCTCTTCGCCGCTCTTGGCCGTAATGATGATCTCGCGGTTGCCGCGTTTCACCTTGCCGAACGACACTTCGCCGTCGATTTCCGACACAACGGCCGGGTTCGACGGGTTACGCGCCTCGAACAGTTCGGTCACACGGGGCAGCCCCCCGGTGATGTCGCCCGCCTTGCCAACGGCACGCGGAATCTTGATCAGGATGTCTCCCGAGTGTACCGCGGCGTTTTCCTTCACCACGATGTGGGCGCCCACAGGCAGGTTATACTGCTTCTGCTCTTCGCCGCCCGTAACGACCCGAATCACCGGGTTCTTGGTCTTGTCGCGCGACTCGATGATCACCATTTCGCGGAAACCGGTCGTTTCGTCGGATTCTTCGCGATAGGTTACTCCGTCGATCACGTTTTCGAAGGCTACCTTCCCGTTGTATTCCGAGATGATTACCGCGTTGTACGGATCCCATTCGCACACCAGGTCGCCTTTTTTGACCTTCGAGCCGTTTTCCATATACAGCGAAGCGCCATAGGGCAGGTTGTGGGTATAGAGCGTGATGCCGGTGTTTTCATCGACGATGCGCAGTTCGGCCAGGCGCGAGATAATCACGTCATAAGCCTTGCCCGTTTCGTCGGTCTTTTTCACCGCACGGAGTTCGTCGATTTCGAGGCGACCGTCATAGCGGGCCATGATGCTGTTGTCGGCGGCGATCCCTCCGGCTACCCCACCGACGTGGAACGTACGGAGAGTCAACTGCGTACCCGGTTCGCCGATCGACTGGGCGGCGATCACGCCAACCACTTCGCCCTGCTGCACCATGCGACCCGTAGCCAGGTTGCGACCGTAGCATTTCGAGCAAACACCCTTCTTCGATTCACAGGTGAGCACCGAGCGGATCTCGACCTGTTCGACCGGCGATTTCTCGATCGCCTCGGCGATCTCTTCGGTGATTTCTTCTCCGGCGCGGATGATCAGTTCACCCGTATGGGGGTGGTGGATATCCTGCACGGCGCTGCGGCCAAGGATGCGTTCGTAAAGTGTCTGTACCGTTTCTTCGTTGCGCTTGATTGCCGTAGCCGACAGACCACGAAGCGTGCCGCAGTCCTCTTCGGTGATGATCACGTCTTGGGCAACATCGACCAGACGGCGGGTCAGATAACCCGCATCGGCAGTCTTCAATGCCGTGTCGGCCAGACCTTTACGGGCGCCGTGGGTCGAAATAAAATACTCGACTACCGAAAGCCCTTCCTTGAAGTTCGAAAGAATCGGGTTTTCGATAATCTGCGCCACGTCGCTACCCGATTTTTGCGGTTTGGCCATCAGGCCACGCATCCCGGAGAGTTGGCGGATCTGTTCCTTCGAACCGCGAGCCCCGGAATCAAGCATCATGTAGACGGGATTAAATCCCTGGTCATCCTCGGTGAGCTGCTTGAGTACGGTGTGGGTGAGCTTCGAGTTTGTATGCGTCCAGATGTCGATAATCTGGTTGTAGCGCTCGTTGTTGGTGATCAGCCCCATGTTGTAGCTTTCGATCACCTCTTCGACCTGGGCGTAACCGTCGTTCACGAGGGCTGCCTTCTCTTTCGGGATGATCACCGCTTCGAGGTTGAACGACAGACCGCCCTTGAAGGCCATCTGGTAACCGAGTTCCTTGATGTCGTCAAGGAAAGCGGCGGTCTTGGCCGAGCCTGCTTTCTTCATCACCACGCCGATGATGTCGCGCAGCGATTTCTTGGTCAGGATCTCGTTGACGTAGCCCACCTCGGGAGGTACGTTCTGGTTGAAGACGATGCGGCCGATCGTCGTTTCGAGCAGTTCGCGCTTCGGAGCACCGGCTTCGTCGAGGGTGTCGACCATCGCTTTCACCTTGGTGTTGAGCGTCGCACGGCCTTCGTTGTAGGCGATGATCGCCTCTTCCGAACCATAGAACACAAGGCCTTCGCCCGGAGCGCCCGAACGGGCCTTGGTCATGTAGTATAACCCGAGTACCATGTCCTGCGAGGGACCGGTGATCGGCGCACCGTTGGCCGGGTTGAGGATGTTGTGTGCGCCGAGCATCAGGATCTGCGCTTCGAGGATGGCGGCGTTACCCAACGGCAGGTGTACCGCCATCTGGTCGCCGTCGAAGTCGGCGTTGAATGCCGTACAGGCCAACGGGTGCAACTGGATCGCCTTGCCCTCGATCAACTTGGGTTGGAACGCCTGGATACCGAGACGGTGCAGGGTCGGTGCACGGTTGAGCAGCACCGGATGCCCTTTCAGCACGTTTTCGAGGATGTCCCAAACCACCGGGTCCTTGCGGTCAATGATCTTTTTCGCAGATTTAACCGTCTTCACGATCCCGCGCTCGATGAGCTTACGGATGATAAACGGTTTGTAAAGTTCAGCCGCCATGTCTTTCGGCAGCCCGCACTCGTGCATCTTGAGCTCCGGGCCTACGACGATCACCGAACGGGCCGAGTAGTCGACGCGTTTCCCGAGCAGGTTCTGGCGGAAGCGCCCTTGTTTTCCTTTCAGGCTGTCCGAAAGCGATTTGAGCGGGCGGTTCGATTCGGTCTTGACGGCGTTCGACTTGCGCGAATTGTCGAAGAGCGAATCCACGGCTTCCTGCAACATGCGTTTTTCGTTGCGCAGGATCACTTCGGGCGCCTTGATCTCGATCAGGCGTTTGAGGCGGTTGTTGCGGATGATCACCCGGCGGTAGAGGTCGTTGAGGTCGGACGTGGCGAAACGGCCCCCGTCCAACGGCACCAACGGGCGCAGTTCGGGCGGGATCACCGGGATCACTTTCAGCACCATCCACTCGGGCTTGTTGATCTGGTGCGACTCACGGAAAGCTTCGACCACGTGCAGGCGCTTCAAGGCTTCGCTCTTGCGCTGTTGCGAGGTTTCGTTGTTGGCCTTGTGGCGCAGCGAGTACGACAGGCTGTCGAGGTCGACGCGTTGCAACAGCAGGTCGATCGCTTCGGCGCCCATCATCGCGATGAACTTGTTCGGGTCGCTGTCGTCCAATTGTTGGTTGCCCTTGGGCAGAGTACCCAGGATGTCGAGGTATTCCTTTTCGGCCAACAGGTCGAGGTCTTGCACGCCGGCCGCACCGGCTACGCCGGGTTGGATCACGATGTAGCGCTCATAGTAAATCACCGCGTCGAGTTTCTTCGACGGAATCCCGAGCAGGTATCCGATCTTGGTGGGCAGCGATTTGAAATACCAGATGTGGGCGACGGGAACGACCAACGAAATGTGGCCCATGCGTTCGCGGCGCACCTTCTTTTCGGTCACTTCCACCCCGCATCGGTCGCAGACGATGCCTTTGTAGCGAATGCGCTTGTATTTCCCGCAATGGCACTCGTAGTCCTTTACCGGACCGAAGATCCGTTCGCAGAACAACCCGTCGCGTTCGGGTTTGTAGGTGCGGTAGTTGATCGTTTCGGGCTTGAGCACTTCGCCGCTTGAGTTTTCGAGGATTTCCTCGGGCGAAGCAAGCCCGATGGTAATCTTCGAAAACCCTGTATTTACCTTATTGTCTTTTTTGAATGACATCTCTATGGTAATTTTTCGTTTTTATACACCAGTGTGTGTGTGTTACAGGCCTCCTCTTGGGAAACCGTTCCGGGAACAGAATAATCCATGCGGATCGCCCTTCCATGCGGGCCCTTCCCGTTTCTCCCCGTTCCGGAAGAGCCTGCCGCCTCTACTCCAGTTTGACGCTCAGGGCCAAGCCGCGGAGTTCGTGGAGAATTACGTTGAGTGCCTCGGGAATACCTGCCGACGGCATGTTCTCGCCTTTGACGATGGCTTCGTATGCCTTGGCGCGGCCCATCACGTCGTCCGACTTGATGGTGAGGATCTCCTGCAGGATGTTCGAGGCACCGAAGGCTTCGAGCGCCCACACTTCCATTTCCCCGAAACGCTGGCCCCCGAACTGGGCCTTACCGCCCAACGGCTGTTGGGTGATGAGCGAGTACGGGCCGATCGAACGGGCGTGCATCTTGTCGTCGACCATGTGACCGAGCTTGAGCATGTAGATGATCCCTACGGTAGCCGGTTGGTGGAATCGCTCGCCGGTACCGCCGTCGTAGAGGTACATACGACCGCTCTTCGGAATGCCGGCCTTCTCGGTGTATTCGTTGATCTCGTCGAGCGAAGCGCCGTCGAAGATCGGGGTCGAGAAGCGCAAACCCAACTCGCGGCCTGCCCAAGCCAACACCGTTTCGTAGATCTGCCCCAGGTTCATACGCGAAGGCACACCCAACGGGTTGAGCACGATGTCGACGATCGAACCGTCTTCGAGGAATGGCATGTCCTCGTCGCGCACCACTCTGGCCACGATGCCCTTGTTTCCGTGGCGGCCGGCCATCTTGTCGCCCACTTTCAGTTTCCGTTTTTTGGCCACGTAAACCTTGGCCAACTGGATGATACCTGCGGGCAATTCGTCTCCGTTGGTGATGTTGTATTTCTCGCGCTTGAGCACCGCATCGAACTCCTTATATTTGACAATATAGTTGTTGATAATGCGGGTGATCAGGTCGTTGCGTTCCTTGTCGGCAGTCCATTTGCTCGGATTGACGTTCAGGTAGTCGAACTCGGCGAGCATCTTCTGTGAGAATTTAACGCCTTTTTCAACCAGTTCCACGCCGAAGTAATCGTAGATCCCCTGCGTCGTCTTGCCGTTGAGCAGCGAGAAGAGCTTTTCGATCAGCTTCACTTTGAGCGTGTCGGTGTTTTTCACAAAGACCGCTTCGACCTTTTCGGCCTGGGTCTTTTCCGATTGCTTCTTCTTGTTGTCCTTGTTGGCGCGGCTGAAGAGTTTTTTGTCCACAATCACGCCATACAGTGAAGGTTGTGCTTTGAGCGAGGCATCTTTCACGTCACCCGCCTTGTCGCCGAAAATGGCGCGCAGCAGCTTTTCTTCCGGACTCGGGTCGGATTCGCCCTTGGGGGTGATCTTGCCGATCAGGATATCGCCCGGCTTGACGTTGGCGCCTATGCGGATAATCCCGTTTTCGTCCAGGTCGCGGGTGGCATCTTCGCTCACGTTGGGGATGTCCGAGGTCAACTCTTCCGCCCCGCGCTTGGTGTCGCGCACCTCCATGATGTATTCGTCGACGTGGACCGACGTGAAGACATCGTCACGCACAATGCGTTCCGAGATCACGATCGCGT
>JAITVB010000223.1 GCA_031286025.1 Rikenellaceae bacterium | reverse complement strand
CCTCGGTTTTGGCTATCTCGGTTTCCTTTTGTTTGTTGCGTTCGTACATATCGAGGAACTTCTCCCGTACCTCGTCTTTCCGGTCGTACAGGTCGCGGATTTTGTCGTTCACCTCCTGCTTGCGTTCCTCCAGATCGGTGACGTCCAATTTCAAATCCAAGTTTTTGGCGTGGTGCTCTCGCACACGAAAGACGGCGCATCGTTGCGCCGTCTTTCGTGTTTCACTGTGGAACAACGTGATTTGATGATTGATTGTTCTGATTGAGACCAACGGGATCGCCCCGCCTTTGTTTGCCCGTTACTTCTCCCGTTCGAGGATGTAGCGGGCATAGGCGTGGAGGGGTTTGGTGTAAGGGGAGGAGGGGCAGTTACCGAGGGCTTCGAAAGCTTTCTGCTCGAACTCTTCCATGGTGCGGCGGGCGTCTTCCATGGCACCGGAGGTGAGTACCTGTTGACGGATACGTTCGACGTTGCGTTCGACGTTGCGGATGTCGGCGACCTGCCGGATGATGGTTTTGCGTTGAATCGCGCCTGAACGGGCGAGCAGAGCGAGCAGGGGAAGGGTAATCTTGCGTTCGCGCAGGTCGGCACAGGCGGGTTTCCCGGTATCGACGGCAGGATCGTAATCGAGCATGTCGTCTTTGACCTGGAAAGCCATGCCGATACATTCGCCGAATTGGCCCATCCGTTGGACGACCTCGGCCGGTGCACCGGCCGAAAGGGCGCCGATGCGTCCGCAGGCGGCCAGGAGCGAAGCGGTTTTGCTGCGGATAATGTTGAAATAGACTTCTTCGGTCATATCCATTTTACCGAGGTGTTCCTGTTGGACGAGTTCACCTTTGCACAGTTCTCCGAGGGCCCGGATGATCTCGTCGCCCATGTCGTGGGCTTCATGGGAGGCCGTGAGCGAGAAGGCGCGCGACATCAGGAAATCGCCATAAAGCACAGCCACACGTGACCGCCAGAGGGCATTGACCGATAACTGCCCTCTTCTCAAAAAAGCTTCGTCCACGACGTCGTCGTGGACGAGCGAGGCAATGTGCATCATTTCGACCAACGCCGCTCCGACATGGGTGCGCGGAGCGACCCCGCCCGAGGCTCCGGCAGCGAGCAGCACCAACAGCGGACGCATCTGCTTGCCCGGTTGAGCGAGGATATGGCCGGTAATGGCGTTGATGTAGGTGTTGTCGCACGCCATGGTTTCGCGCATTAGCGCGTTGAAGCGGTCGAGGTGTTCCTGCACAGGTTGTCTGATCTGGTCGAGCATACCTTCCGTCGTGATTTTGCGGCAAATTTAGCCATTTCTCTCCAAGTTCGATCATCGCGGGCGCGCTTTTGCCCCGGAGCGAGGGATTATTTCGAATTAAATGGTTACTTTTGTGAATTGGAACTCACCGAATGATGAAAAATAACGCGTGGATACGTAAGGCTTTGCCCCATCTGGTGGCGATCGCCGTCTTTGCCCTGATCAGTTTTTTCTATTTCAAGCCCCAGTATGAAGGGATGGCGCTGCGCCAGGGCGACATGGTGCAGGTCGAGGGAATGAGCAGGGACATCCACGATTACAAGGCTGCCTACAACGGCGAAGATCCGGGTTGGACAGGCAATATGTTTGGCGGGATGCCGTCGTACCTGATCGATTTCAGTTACGAGGGACGGGTGATTCGCGATATCGGCAATGAGCTGTATATCCTGGGATTGCCGGCGTCGTTCCTTTTTCTGGCAATGACCGGGTTTTACTTGATGCTGCTTTGTTTCGGGGTTGCTCCGTGGTTGTCGATTGCGGGGGGAATCGCTTACGGGCTGTCGACTTATTTCCCGTTGATCATCGAGGCGGGACACATTACGAAAATGGTAGCCCTCGTCTGGGCGCCGCCGATGGTGGGGGCGGTCTATATGGCTTACCGGCGCAACCTCTGGATCGGGGTGGCGTTGGCGGGGATTTTCGCTTCGCTCGAAATTGCGGCCAACCACTTGCAAATCACCTATTATTTCTGCTTTGTGTTGTTGGCTCTGGTGATCAACGAGGCGATCAGGGCATGGAAAAAACGCTCGATGCCCCGGTTCGTGAAAACGACTGCGGGATTATTCGCGGCAGCCTTGTTGGCTGTGGCGTCGAACGCGATTCTGCTCTACTATGTCAATGATTATGCGAAGGAAACGATCCGCGGCGGGTCGGAACTGACCGTCGACGGCCAGGCCGCACGGCCCGGGTTGGAAAAAGACTACGTAACGGCCTACAGTTATCAGGTTTCTGAAACGTTCGACCTCTTTATCCCCAACCTGATGGGCGGCAGCATGTCGGGCGGCTTTGCGGCCGACGGCCCCGTAGCCGACGTCCTCTCGAAATACAACGCCCGCCAGATGGCCTCGCACTTGCCTGGTTACTGGGGCGAACAGCCGATCACCTCGGGACCCGTCTATATCGGTGCGGTAATTTGTTTCCTCTTCGTGTTAGGGATGTTCCTGTTGCGCGGACGCAGCAAGTGGTGGATCGCCGCCGTGGCCGCCTTAGCCGTCCTGTTGGCGTGGGGGCACAATCTGATGTGGTTTACCGATCTGTTCTACAACTATTTTCCGCTCTACAACAAGTTCCGCACGGTGTCGATGATCTTGGTGATCGTGCAGTGGGCGCTGCCGTTGTTGGCCGTACTCGGGTTGCAAAAATTGTGGTCCGGGAAAGTCGAAAAGGCCCAATTCAAAAAGGCGCTGCAGGGCAGTGTGGTCATCACCGGGGGTATTGCCCTGATTTTTGCCTTGTTCGGCGGGTCATTGTTCAATTTTACCGGGCCGGCCGACGCACAAATGGGGCTACCCGACGACGTGTTGGCGGCGATGCGGGGCGAACGCGCGGCAATGCTGCGGGCCGACGCTTTACGGTCACTGCTTTTTGTCCTGCTGACGGCCGGAACCGTATGGGCGTTCCATGCCAGGAAAATTAAATTCGGGATATTTGCCGTGTTGGCGGCCGTATTGGTACTCGTCGACCTGTTGCCGGTCGACCTGCGTTTTGTCAACCACGACTCGTTCGTCCCCGTCCAGGCCAAGGCGATCACCGCAACCGACGCCGACCGCCGGATCATGCAAGACCCCGATCCTGCCTGCCGCGTGGCCAACCTCACCGTCGACCCGTTCCGCGATGCGACCACCTCTTATTACCATCGTTCGATCGGAGGCTACCACGCCGCCAAGTTACGCCGTTATCAGGAAGTGATCGAACGCTATCTCGATCCAAGGATCATGAGTATGGAGATATACGATATGCTCAATACGAAATACTTCATCCTGCCCGGTGAAGAGGGAAGCGACCCACGTGTGCAAACGAATCCGGGAGCCAACGGGGCGGCATGGTTTGTTGACGCCGTGCGGTGGACCGACACCGCTAGCGAGGAACTCGATACACTGGACGAAATCAATACCCGCCACGAAGCGGTGGTCGACAACCGGTTCCGCGGGCAACTCGATGCCGTCGGCGTAGCTCTTCCCGCTATGTGGCTCGATGAAAGCAGCGACACGATCCACCGCAGAGCTCCCCGGAACCTTGAACCGCACGGCAATGACGAAAGCCTGCGTGAGCCGCAGATCGAGCTGACCGACTATCGGGTAAACCACCTGACATACAAATACTCGTCGCCGCGCCCGGCGTTGGCCGTCTTCTCGGAAATATACTACTCGAAGGGTTGGACGGCCTACCTCGACGGCGAAGAAACGCCTTACCTGCGGGCCGACTACATCTTGCGGGCGATGGCCCTGCCGGCAGGCGAACACACGATCGTATTCCACTATGCACCGCCCCATTACCGGGTGTTGGCGGGTGTTTCCTATGCAGGGTCGATCCTGCTGTTGGCCGGACTGTTGGGGGTCATTCTGATTCAAAAGCGCAAGAAAAAAGAAGGTTTAAGATAACTTAATCATTCTTTTTTTTTGATTTTTTTGTTTAACTCATTGAAAATAAATTGTTTGTTAATAATTCTTGGCTTGCCAAAAGGTATTGATGAATTTTTTCCTTTTTCTTGCTTTAGATCAGATGATTAAAGCTATTTCTCTAAACTGAAGTTATCTTGAACCAAAAAGAATAACGGGAAATATGGCAAAGAACGAAAAACGGATCAAACGGCGTATCCGCAACGCCTACATCGTCTCGACGGTGAGCGTGGCGTTGGTGCTGTTTATCCTCGGGTCGGTGGGCTACCTGATCCTTAACGCTCGCCAGGCATCGGACCGCATTCGCGAACGGGTAACCCTGTCGGTCTTTCTGCGTGATGACATTTCGTCGGACGAGCGGCAGTATATCTCGGCCAAACTGGGTGAAATGGACGCGGTCAAAGATGTGGAATACCTCTCGAAGGACGAGGCCGCCGAAGAGTTCAAAGCCTATATCGACAACGATTTCCAAGGATTTTTGGAGGGGAATCCGTTGCCGGCTTCTTACGAAGTGACGTTGAATGCAGACTATTCTGCCCCCGACTCGCTGAAGAAAATCGAGCATGTCATCCGCCATTGGGACGGGGTCGACGACATCCTCTACCAAGAGGCGATCATCGGACAGGTGACCGAAAACATCTATAAATTTAACCTCGTATTACTGCTTTTCGGTGGGACGCTGCTGCTGATTTCGCTCATCCTGATCAACAACACGATCCGGATGTCTGTTTTTTCGAAACGGTTTATTATTAACACTATGCGTTTGGTTGGTGCGACCCGGTGGTTTATCATGAAGCCTTTCCTCGGACGGGCGATACTGCAGGGCATCTATGCCGGACTAATCGCTTCGGCGCTGATGGCGGGCGTGGTGATCGGCCTCAACCGGGGCATTCCCGAAGCGGGCTTTTTAACCGGTAACAGGTTGTTGGCCGAGATGTTCGGCGGGTTGGTCGTGGCGGGCATCCTGATCGCCACGATCTTCACCTGGACGGCCGTGCGGAAATATGTCCGGCTCAATGCTACCCGGCTCCACCTGTATTAGAATTGTGGTCTCCCACAGGTTGTGGGCACAATCATCGACCAAAGTCCACTGTCGCCTGAAGAATCGGGTGGAGAAAGCGCAGGTCGGTAATTACGAATTTTATTTTTACGATGCGATATGAAAGAGAAGAAAAATGAGGCCACCAAGCCCGAAGAAACACGAAAAATGCCGTTGACGACCTGTAACTACAAGCTGCTGCTGATCGGTTTTGCCGTGATCGTGTTGGGTTTTGTGCTGATGGTCGGCGGTGGGAGCGACAACCCTGAGGAGTTCAACACGGCGATGTTCAGTTTCCGGCGCATCACGCTCGCCCCGATCCTCGTGTTGGCGGGTTTTGCGTTCGAGATCTACGCCATCATGAAACGCCCCAACCGGAAGGAGAAGTAGCCGATGTCTGTCTTTGAGGCGTTTATCCTGGGCGTGCTCCAGGGGCTGACCGAATTTCTGCCGGTGAGCAGCAGCGGCCACCTTGAAATCGGTCAGGCGTTGCTCGGAATAAGCGGCGGGGAAAACCTGCTCTTTACCACCGCCGTGCACGGCGGAACGGTACTGAGTACGATCGTCGTTTTTCGTAAGGAACTGACCCGGATCATCGCCGGGTTTTTCAGGTTCAAGGCCAATGTCGAGATGCGGTTTGTGATCAACGTTGCAGTGTCGATGTTGCCGTTGGTCTTTGTCGGATTCTTTTTCAAAGACCGGATCGAAGCGCTCTTTACGGGCAACCCGACCCTGGTGGGCGCAATGCTGCTTGCGACGGCGGCCCTGCTGACCTTCTCGCACTATGCCAAGCCGCGCACCCATCCGCTGACGATGAAAGACGCTTTCATTATCGGCATCGCCCAGGCCATCGCGGTGTTCCCGGGCCTTTCGCGTTCGGGTTCGACCATTTCGACCGGGCTGTTGCTCGGGGTCAAACGCGAGGAGGTGGCACCGTTTTCGTTTCTGATGGTGCTGATCCCTATTATCGGGATCAATCTGCTCGACCTGTCGCACGGCGATTTTACCGCCGCCGGGGGCATCTCGGGAACAACCCTCGCAGTTGGCTTCCTCGCTGCATTCGTGACCGGGACGTTGGCTTGTCAGGCGATGGTCAACCTCGTCAAACGGGGTAAATTGCTTTGGTTTGCCGTCTATTGCGCGGTAATCGGGGCGGCGGCGATCGTTTACTCATTGTTTTAATCTGAAAAATGCTGTCTTTCGATACTGATTTCGAAGCGGGCGTGGTGCTGCCTGTCGACAAACCCTACGGTTGGACGTCGTCGGACGTGGTGCGCAAGTTGCGCGTGATGCTGCGCCGGTTGGGCTACCGCAAGATCAAAGTGGGCCACGCCGGGACGCTCGACCCGTTGGCCACCGGCCTGCTCCTGGTGTGCATCGGCCGGGCGACGAAGCAGGCCGATACCCTGCAAGCCGAGGAAAAGGAATATGTCGCCCGGATCGAATTGGGGGCCACCACTCCGAGTTACGACCTGGAACATCCGGTAGACGAACGTTTCCCGTATGAGCACATTACGCAGGAAAACGTGGAGGCCGCCCTACAAAAAATGACCGGCGAGCAGGATCAATTGCCGCCCGTTTACTCAGCCAAACAGATCGAAGGGAAACGTGCCTACGAATATGCCCGCGAAGGGGTCGAAGTCGAGTTGCGAACGGCACGCGTCAACATTCACGAGATGTGCCTGCTGTCGTTCGAGTTGCCCGTGATCGAGGTGCTTGTCCGTTGTAGTAAAGGGACTTACATTCGTTCCTTGGCCCGCGACATCGGCCTCGAACTTGGCAGCGGCGGCCACTTGGTTGCCCTGCGCCGTACCCGTAGCGGCAGTCACTTGGCCGACGAAGCCTACACGCTCGACCAACTCGAAACACTTTTTGCCCCGTCCCGTCGGGATACTCCGGACTTCTGACCCGTGTTCTCCGAAAAAACGGACTACATTTAATTTAAAAGGCGCAATCCCCTCCTGCTACTCCTGCTTCAGTGCGGCATGAGCTGCGGCGAGGCGGGCGATGGGTACTCGGAAGGGGGAGCAGGATACGTAGTTGAGACCGGCAAAGTGGCAAAATTCGACGGATTTGGGCTCGCCGCCGTGTTCGCCGCAGATGCCGCACTTGAGGTTTTCGCGAGCTCCGCGTCCTTTGAAGACGGCTTCGCGCACGAGTTGGCCGACGCCTTTGACGTCGAGGGTCTGGAAGGGGTCGGCTTTGAGCAACCCTTTCTCAAGGTATATGGGCAGGAATTTCGCCACGTCGTCGCGTGAGAAACCGAGGGTCATCTGCGTGAGGTCATTGGTACCGAACGAGAAGAATTCGGCGACTTCGGCGATCTGGTCGGCGGTGACGGCGGCGCGGGGCACTTCGATCATGGTGCCGACCATGTATTCGATGGCGTCGTTGCGTTCGGCGAAGATCTCTTCGGCTACGCGGTCGATGATCGCTTTCTGGTAACGCAGTTCCTTGTGGTTGCCCACGAGCGGCACCATGATTTCGACGTGGGCCTCGATGCCTCGTTTCTTCACGTTGAACGCGGCCTCGATGATCGCGCGAGCCTGCATCTCGGTGATTTCGGGATAGGTGTTGCCCAACCTACAGCCGCGGTGCCCGAGCATCGGGTTGGCTTCGGCAAGCATGTCGACCTTGTTCTTGATAGTATCGTAAGAAACGCCCATTTCGCTCGCCATTTCCTTCATTTCCT
>JAITVB010000201.1 GCA_031286025.1 Rikenellaceae bacterium | reverse complement strand
TACGCCACTGCCGACTACACCTGGTCGACCGGCGACTGTAACCGTTATGGGAAAGACGTGGATGCATTTGCTGATACGGAAACAATCGCCAAAAGCGATACGGCGATGTGGTTCACACGGAACAGCATACCCGACGCCAAAGACAGGAATTACGCTTGCCTTGATCGTAACGCTATTTATAACGCGGACGGAACGGCAAACTCATTGACGATACTGCAGGGCTATACGGCCTTGAAAAAGTTCGAGTCCCCGGGTTGGTATACCGGCGATTTGGGCAACTCCTATACCTATGCCGACCAACTTGTGTTCCGTTTGTCCGACACCTACCTGTTGGCGGCTGAAGCCTGTTATCGTTTGGGAGGAACCGAACTGACGAATGCGGCCACCTATATCAACGTGGTGCGCAACCGTGCCTGCGAAGGCCACGACGGCAGCATGGACATCGCTTCGGGCGACGTCAACGTCGACTTCATTCTGGCCGAGCGTGCCCGCGAACTGTGCGGCGAATACACCCGTTGGATCGACCTGAAGCGGATGGGGAAAGAGGTCATGTCGAAATACATCGACAGCAATCCGGACATCAAGGCGGTGGGTAAATTCAACATCGACACCCATTATGTCTGGCCGATACCGGATGGGGCAGAGATCAATTACGTAACCAATCCGGACGAATATCAGAATCCGGGATATTAGTGCATGATTCCGGACGCTGTCCGTCCGATTGCGTAAAAAAGTAATGCGGAACTTAAGTCCCGCATTACTTTTTTACATGTATCGGCTGTGAACGATCAACGGGTTTCCACGCCCATCCGGGCAATATTGACGATCACCTCCACCGCCTTTTCCATCGTGTCCACCGACACAAACTCATACCGCCCATGCATATTCTCTGCCCCCGAAAAGATATTGGGACAAGGTAAGCCCATATAAGACAACCGTGCCCCGTCCGTCCCCCCGCGCACCGCATGTGGATAATCGTTTGTTTGTCTACCATTTTGATCATTGTTGTTCCATATGTTGGTTTTGACAACACAACGGAAGTTATACAATCTGTCTTGCGCATTGCAACCGCACTTCTCCTGTGGCTATACAAAAAGCCACAGAATACCTCAAACTGGTAGACTTTTCAATTATTATACCGGTTGGTTTTTCAATTATTATTTACAGATAGTGCAGCCAACGCAAATTTTTCACGAGACCAAGTGCCACAAAGGAATAATGATTACCTTTGCCATAGAGTCAATCGCCAAGAAAGACGAAGCAAACGAATGAAAGCGCACTTTCGCCAAATCGTTACCTGTAAACTTTACGTTACCGTTCCGGCCTCTGTAAGTTGCTGACTGACAAAAGAAAAGAGAACCGATTCCTCAGACCTCTCGTTTTGGAGCGGAAAACAGAAGTCCTGCAATCCTTCTGTGCGACGCACCGGGGGATGTACCTATCGGATGCGAATCCCGTTAAAAGTAGCGCCCCGCTTCTGCTTTTCGGGGCGGTCGGGCAGGCGCGTATAGAGCCGCCCAAAATCGAAATAATATCCTTTGATCCCGTTGCGGCGTTCGAGCAGCGGCACGTATTCGACCGAGCGGCTGACCAACACGTGCTTGCCCTGCTTCAGATCGAGATAGAGGATCAGATCTTCGATGTGGTTGAAATACAGCACCTGCCACGGCGAGTCTTCTTTCAACCCCGTGCCCGAAGTCATGATCGTTTCCATCAGGTATTCGAGCCGCCGGAAATTTTTGATCTCCATCTCGTGATCGCCCATAATCCCATAGGCGTAAATCAGCAAGTTGATGTGCCGGGGGCTGAACGGTTCGCGCAGCATGATCCGATGTACGTACTCGACCAACTGGCGGCACTCAAGGGGCGTGGGATTTTCGTTGCGCCAAAAAACGCTCAGCACGCTGTCGGCTTCGGCGGGCGATGTCCAGGGATCGTAATCGGGTTGGAATATGTAGCCGTAGTAGAGGTAGTGGTAGTCTTCGAGTGTCAACGTGCTGTCACAGTGTAGGTAACGGCTCATCATCCGGGGGTAGAAAAATCGCGAGGCCGTGTCGCCTGTCAGGCGTTCGATAGCGTCATCGTCGGGTATACGTATTTGGGCCATCCCCCCGAAGGGCATCGCGACGAGCAAAGCCAACAACAATCGTTTCATATTCATCTCAACGCACAACGGGCCTGAAAAATTTTATCGGGTGTGTAAAAGTACTGATTTTTCGGTGGTATCGGGAACAAAATGTCCAAAAAAGCGGCCGCCGGAATAATTTTTAGTTTGTATTTTTTGAAAAACGCCTTATCTTTGTCCCCGCTGAATGGTCCTTTAGCTCAGCTGGTAGAGCACGACACTCTTAATGTTGGGGTCCAGGGTTCGAGCCCCTGAGGGACCACCTGTAAAGTCCTTGCAATCGTTCGATTGTAAGGACTTTTTTTTGTCCGTTTGTTGCGGGGTCAATACCTTGGGTATATTGTACCCATTTGGGTCATCACTTCCGAAAGGGAACCCGGCCCGCGACCGCATTGTCGCAAAGGATTATTTGACGGCGTTATCCCGGAAACACGACCGATCAGGTGAAATCACATGATCGTTTTTTTTGTTTTTTGTAATTCGATACGGAAAGCCGCCCCGGTAAGGGGCGGCTTTCCGTATTGTCCGGCTGAGGCCGGCGGAAGGTTATTTCGCCTTCTTTGCCTTCGGCGCCGAGGCATTGCCGCCTTCGGGTGCGTTCTTGCGGCCGAGGAACTGCACGACGGCATACTTCGCGGCGGCGATCGTTTCGCGGTTGACCTTTTCGATCACGCTGCCGCGCGCCAGGTCGTCGCTGCTGATGTAGCTTTCCATCAACAGCAACTGGACGATCATGTTGTTGATGTTCGTTTCTGCACTGTAGCCCTCGGCGACGTAGAGCTTATCCACCCGTTCAAAGAATTCTTCTGCAAAGTCGGGGTAGTTGGGCAGACTCATCAGCTCTTCGAACGTTTCGCTGAAACTGTTCAACTCGATATTCAGGTTGGGATTGACGAGCAACGGGCTGAATTCACGGCCGCGGTCCGAGGGAACGAAATCGACGAGGTTCGAAATATCGACTTTCTTCGCCTTGTTGTCCATCCGGCGCAGGTCGGCCCTGCGCATATTTTCCAACTGGAAGAGGTAGAAGTTATACCGCCACAGTTCGGCGCTTTCCATCCGGCCGTTGAAAATATGGGCGTACTTTTCGTTCAGCAGGCGCTTCACCTTGATCTTACCTTCGTTAATTTCGGGCGCGCCTACGCGTACTTCCTGTATCAGTTGCTTGAGGGCTGCGGCAGCTTTCTGCGGACCGGTGATCTCGCGTCCCTTCTTGCCGATCTCGGTCGACAACACGCCGCATTGGATCTTGCGGGCCTTGCCCTTGCCGTCTTTGCCGCCGCGCAGGCAACTGATCAGCAGTTGCACGGTTTCCAACTGGCCTTCCTCGGCGATGAACGGTTGCCCGCCCGGGGTGCTGGCCAACGAGTCGAAGATCGCGCTGAACATCCGCCGGTCGATCGCCATGTCGACGTTGACAGTCGTTTCGGCGCCGCTCTTGTATGACAGATCGGCGATGAACCGGTTCTGGATCATATCGAAGTCAACGTCTTCGATCGCGTACCGGAAATCGTTGCGCGAAAACTCTTTGCCGACAAAGATTTTCCGGACCACTTCGGTCACGTCGATCTTGTCCATCAACTTAAAGGAAGACGCCAGATAATACTGTCTGTCGGCCGTCGAATAATCCCAGTCGAGTACGTCGTCGAGGTAATTGCCGTGACGGGCGATGATGTCGACGATGTTCCTGTCGGCCGTATATCTCTTGAGTGTCCGTTGAAAGTTGGGGCCGTCCTGGCTAGTAGCCTTTTCTTTCCGTTCCCCATGCGAGTCGATGTATAACAAGAAGTTTTCGGGGTTGTCGACGCGGGTGATGCCGCCCTCCTCCTTCGAATAGTTGCTTGCGCTGAGCATGATGTCGATCTTGTAGGGCATCGTGATATCGCACATCCCGCTCACCGTGCTGCGCGAGTTCAGGTCGTCGACGTTGCTGTCGGCGCTGCTCTCGAACAGGTACTTGTAGTACTTGATGTAGTC
>JAITVB010000174.1 GCA_031286025.1 Rikenellaceae bacterium | reverse complement strand
TCAGATCCTGTAATTTTTCGGCGTTGCCCGAGCGGGCCATTTCGCGTAGTTGGTTTTCCTGTCTGAAACCGTCGGGCACCTGCACCAGGGTCGCTTTCATCATCGGTGCGGCGGCGACGAATTCATCGTGGTTCGTGTTATAGTATTCACGCAGCTGAGCACCGGTGAGCAGCGTGTCGGTATGGCGATCGAGGTATTGCTGCTCGAATTTGAAGATCATCAGCGCGTTGCGATAATCGGTCACTAACGAGTCGATGTCGCGCTGTTTGGCCGAAAGTTGCTGTTCGGCCAGTTGCAGTTTGAGTTGTTGCTTGATCCAGGTGTCGACGTAGGAGTGGAGCAGCGCCAAACTGTCTTCGGGTGTGAGGCCGGAAGTGAAGATCGGGCGAATGTCGTTGAAATAGAGTTCGGCTTTGCCGACCCGGGCAATGGCGTCGCCCCGGAAAAACGACGACAACGAAAAACGTCCGCACGAGGCGAACAGCAGTCCTGCCGCCAGAAGGGCGAAGATATGTTTTCCCGTTAGCTTCAAATTCGGTCGGCCGTTTTCCAAGGGACAAAGGTAGTAAAAGAAACCGGTTAATTGCGCAAACCGTTTCCTGAAAATAGCGGTATGCGCCCACGGGCGCATACCTTGTTGTTTCAACGTATGGGAAGCGGATTATAGTATGCCGGATACTAATTTTCGGCCGCTTCGTGGTCGATTTTTTCCGGCTTGCGCCCCGGGCGGGCGATTTCCTGGAATTTCCCACGCCGGATGAGCATGACCACCTTGACCAACGAGATGATCAGCAGTAGCGCTGCCGCGACATATATCGTCCAATAAATCCACGGGATGGGGATCTCTTCGTGCAGGGTCGCCGGTTCGCCGCCCGAAAGCATCAACCCGAGTAGGGCCAACGCATTGTTGACCGCGTGAAGGATCACCACCGACAACAGCGAGCGGGTTTTATAATAGATATAGCCCAACACCAATCCCATCAGCGAGGCGGCCACCACCTGCTGTGGGATGACGTGGATCGCACCGAAAATCACCGCTGAGACAACGATGGATATCCACGGTTCATACTTTCGGAAAAGTCCTTCCTGGATGATGCCGCGGAACAGGGTTTCTTCGAGGATCGAAGCGGCGATGACCGTGGTGAGGATCGACCAACCGTCGCCTTTGCCGACCATGGTGTTGAGGCCTTCGAGCCACTGGTCGGGGACGAGTTCGAGCAGCGGTTCGATCGCGACGCTGATGGCCAACATCAGTACCACGCCCCACAGGATCAACCGAGGGTTGAGGCCGTGGATCGAAAGTTTAACGAGTCCCCGCAGGTCGCCCGCGCGGAGTTTTTGCAGGAAAAGGGCATAGATGATCGTGCCCCCCATCGGGATGCAGTAGCCCCAAAACAGGGCGAAACCTTCGAGTCGGTTTTTCCCGGTTAAGCCTACCGCCAGGCCGACGGCGATCGACAACAGGAAATAGACTGCGATGATCGACAGCAGGTCTTTCCAGTTGGGATAACTTTTTTGCAGAGCCTCTTTTTCTTTCGGCTGTTCGTTTTTTTCTTTCGGTTGCATGATCGGGAATAGTCAGATTTTTTACGGCAGGCCGCGGAAGCGCGACTATGCGAGATGGATGCCGGCCTCCCTGCATTCGTCACGCATGGCGTCGGGCCAGATACTGCTTTGGACTTCGCCGATATGGGCCTTTCTCAAAAGGAACATACACAGGCGGCTTTGGCCGATCCCGCCACCGATGGTGCAGGGCAATTCCCCGGCCAATAATCTCTTGTGGAAGAAAAGTTCCTTGCGAGCTTCTTCGCCGCGCAGGCTCAGTTGTTCTTCCATTGCCTTTTGGTCGACGCGGATGCCCATCGAAGAGATTTCCAGTGAGCTTTTCAGCACCGGATTCCATAACAACAGGTCGCCGTTGAGGCCGCGGTGGTTTTCTTCGTTTGGCGTGCTCCAGTCGTCATAGTCGGGGGCGCGGCCATCGTGAGGCTCGCCGTTCGAAAGCGCACCGCCGATGCCCATCACGAACACGGCGCCGTATTTTTCGGCGATCGCGTTTTCCCGCTCTTTCGGCGTTTTATCCGGATATGACAGGAAAAGTTCTTCGGCCCAGATGAAATGGATGTTCTCGGGCAGCATCGGGCGCAGGGCAGGAAACTCGACGTAGAGCCGGTTTTCGGTCACCTTGATCGCTTCGTAGATGCGGCGCACCATCTTCTTGAGAAAAGCCACGGTGCGCTCTTCGCGGTGGATGACGCGTTCCCAGTCCCACTGATCGACGTAGATAGAGTGGATATTGTCCAACTCCTCGTCCGGGCGCAAGGCGTTCATATCGGTGTAGATGCCGCGGCCGGGATCTTCGCCCAGTTCGGCCAACTTCAGTCGCTTCCACTTGGCGAGCGAGTGTACCACCTCGGCCCGGCGGTCGTCCATGTCTTTGACCGGGAAGGCGACGGCGCGTTCGACGCCGTTCAGATCGTCGTTGATCCCCGTGCCCGACATCACCACCATCGGCGCTGTTACACGCAACAGAGACAACTGGGCCGACAGGTTGGCCTGAAACATATCCTTGAGCAGCTTGATCGCCTTTTCGGTATTTTCTGCGTTGCCCAACAGATTTTTGTAATTTTCGGGTTTGATGACGTTCATCGCGTTCTCCTCTTGTTTTTCGTTCCCGCAAAAATACGAAAAAACAATGTACAAAAGAAGCGGATTGGTGAGAAATGGCGCAGGTTGGCTGACAGTCAGTGCGATATGTGCTTCGATGTGCTGTTTTTCCACTGCCTAAAAAACGCCTGAAAGCAGAATTGCGCAGGTGATCCGTTGCCAAGTCGTAACCTGTAACCGACCGAAACTTTTTTCGTAACGGGTTCTTATGCAGGATTTTGCGTCGTTTTGCATAGCGTCCGGTAACTCAATAACTAATTTTGTCCTATCTAAAAACATTGAGTTATGCGAAACACCTTCAAAGTGCTTTTCTACGCCGCCAAAGGTAAGGAAAAGAATGGAATCGTCCCAATTTTGGGACGAGTAACTGTCAACGGGCAGATCGCCCAATTCAGTTGCAAACAGAGCGTGCCCCTCTCCCTGTGGGATGTGAAGGGCAACCGCGCCAAAGGCAAGGGCGAAGAAGCCCAAAAGATCAACCATGCTCTCGACAAGATCAAGGCAAGGATCATCGAGTTTTACAATCAGATCTGGGAGCGTGAGAACTTCGTCACTGCCGAGATGGTCAGGAATGCCTATCAATTCTATGGCTGTTTCGTAAATATTAGCTACCTTTGATGGCAGAATAATCTCACAAAGAATGGCACTGAAACGATTCGGAGTATCACTTGGTGAAGAGTTGCTCGGCGAACTCGACAAATATGCGACCGATAACGGCTTTGCCAATCGCTCACAGGCGATAGGCTTTTTGATCGGCAAATATGTCACCGAGCAGAAATGGCAGTGCAACAACGTAGTCGCCGGGACGATCATTATCATGTACGATAGGGACAAAAGGGAGATCGCCTCCCGCATGGCATCCATTCAGTCGAATTATCTGGACGTGATCCTATCCACATCCCAATATTACATAGATAACGAT
>JAITVB010000130.1 GCA_031286025.1 Rikenellaceae bacterium | reverse complement strand
CGGTTCCCGTAAAGGAAACCGCTCCTGTTGTGTAGCCCATAGGGGAGTCGAACCCCTCTTTCAAGAATGAAAATCTTGCGTCCTAACCGATAGACGAATGGGCCATTCGCCTTGATCATCGTTTCGATCCGCGGCACAAAAGTAATGCAAAAAAATAATTATCCAAACAAACCATTTAAAAAAACATTCTGTTCTTACCTCAAAAAGGATATTTTTTCATCTTGAGTGCTAATAATCAGCAAATTATGATGTCGATGATGTGGATGTGGAAAATGATTTGGCAACCGTCTGATTTCTGTGGTTTACGCTGTATTTCAATGTGATAGAAAAACCCGAAAGCAAAGATTAAGCATATTCAGGAGTATATAATGGTTAAAATACGGTTAAATAGACGTTACGATATTTTTATCTCGTTGTTCCGTTGTCATTTGATATGTCGGTTATACGAAAAAGTCGAAAAGTCCGGCAAACAGGTTGATTGTCGGCGGTATGCTTATTGTCTCGGATACAGCGGTTTATCCACATTGCCTGTGCCGAGCACAGCCGTCCGCAGATATTGGCGATAGGAATAAATTTCTTCACAATCCTGTTGTAAGCCACGGTTGAATTTCGTACTTTTGGGCAAAATTTGTCCAAAACACAACTCAAAGTCCAATGGAGTCGTCTTACGTCGGAGACCAAATAAGAGCCTTGCGAAACGAAGCGGGGCTGACATTGCAGTCGGTAGCTGACAGATTGGCCGTTGATGTATCTTTGTTGAGTAAGATCGAACGCAGTGAACGGCGAGCGACCAAGTCTCAGATACTGCAGCTGTCGGAACTCTTCGGCGTAAATAAAAACAAACTGCTGATACCATATATCGGAGAAAAGATAAGCGATGAGATCGTGGAGGAGCAACATGCAAGCGAAATACTGGACGCAAGCAGAGAAATATTGAGGAAAAAGAGTCTTCAAAACGACAGACTGAATGTTATTGATCTGTTCTCTGGTTGCGGGGGTTTTTCGTACGGTTTTGAATCTGCCGGATATAATGTGGTTTTGGGGGTTGACAATGAAAAGATCGCCTTGGACACCTTTAAGCTGAATCATAATAACTCGAAAATTCTACTGGCCGACTTACACCTGGATTCAACCATTGATGAAATTACAAGCGAAGTTCGAGGTAAAACAATCGACGTAATCATAGCGGGGCCGCCCTGTCAGGGTTTTTCCTTAACGGGAACACGGCGGAAATCGGATAATCGCAATAAACTGTTTTACTCGATTTTCAAGTTGGCGGAAAGGATTAAGCCCAAGGCCATAATAATTGAAAATGTTCCGGGACTGGCCACATTGTATAATGGTACTGCAAAGAACGAAATAATCAAACAGTTCAAGAGGCTCGGGTATTCATGTAATTCTCAGGTTCTATATGCCCCTGAGTACGAAGTTCCCCAAATTAGAAAAAGAATATTCTTTGTAGGTTTACAGAAAGATCGGGGTACGTTTGAATTTCCCGAACCCGTATTGGCGGAAAAAGAATACAACAGCTGTTCCGGAGCAATAAGTGATCTGCCGTCAAGAGAAAGCGGCCTTGGGAATGAACAAGACAGTTATGAATCGCCTGCGCTGACCGAATATCAAAAAAGGATGCGGGCCGATACCAAGATCTTGTCCAACCATACGGCGACCAAGCATACGGAACATGTGACAAGTGTAATTTCCCTGGTTCCGGAAGGCGGCAATCACAAGGATTTACCTGCCGGAGTAGGAGACAGCAGGCAATTCAACGAGGCCTGGACAAGATACCATAGCCAAAAGCCTTCAAAAACTATCGATACGGGACATCGGAATCATTTCCACTACAAGTATAACCGCATACCCACTGTGAGGGAAAATGCAAGGCTGCAATCATTCCCCGACAGTTTTGTGTTTTTGGGAACAAGAACGCAGCAATACAGGCAAGTGGGCAATGCCGTACCGCCCCTGTTGGGATATCATGTCGCAAGACAATTGCTCAAGTACATTCCAAAATCCGACAAATAACATGGCTGGGAAAATAAATATCATAGATTTATTCTCAGGCTGCGGTGGTTTATCGGATGGTTTCGAGCAAACAGGGAAATATCGTACGTTGGCTTGCGTGGATTGGGAGAAACCGACATGTGATACGCTGATCAAGCGACTACATGACAAATGGGGGTATAAAAATGCTGCCGAAACAGTACTGCACTATGATATCCAACAGACAGATCGTTTGATCGAAGGATGGGAAGATGGCGAAGGCTATTCGGCCGGATCGGGACTCGACAATATAATATCCGGATCAGGAGAAAGAGTGGATGTGATAATAGGAGGCCCTCCTTGTCAGGCATATTCTGTCGCAGGAAGGATTCGGGATGAAAACGGGATGAATGACGACTACCGAAACTACCTGTTCGAGAGTTATCTTAAAGTAGTAGATCGTTACAAACCGAAACTGTTTGTCTTCGAAAATGTTCCGGGACTATTGTCGGCGACCCCCGGCGACGTTTCTATCGTCGATCGTATCACGGAGTCTTTTCGCAATATCGGATATGAGATCACTTCCGACTTAAGGAAGAACGCCATTGTTGATTGTTCCGAGTATGGCATTCCACAGTCGAGAAAAAGGGTTGTGATCATAGGGATCAACAGAAATTCGACGAAGGCTGATGCACAAGGTGTTCTGTCCGATTTTTACAATAACATCCTTCCAAAATACAAAACGGCGAAAAAGAGTGTTGCCGATGCGATTGGCGATCTACCCAAACTATACCCGTTATCGGGGTCGACCGACATAAACAGGAAGAAATGTTCCCACGAAAGTGTCTCTGT
This sequence comes from Rikenellaceae bacterium, assembly GCA_031286025.1. GTDB lineage: Bacteria > Bacteroidota > Bacteroidia > Bacteroidales > Rikenellaceae > JAITVB01. The sequence continues at coordinate 6,255 of JAITVB010000130.1, read as the reverse complement.
AAATGGCATAAATAATCATACGCCCCGGATGCATAGTGTTCGGGATATCGAAATATTTCGTACCTTGGCCATGGATATTCAAAGCGGCGAAAATAAATATGAAACCACGCGGTCGCTTAAGCGTTTGTATTACGAACGCACCGGCAGGAGCTCCAACATCCATAAATATCACGTGCTTAGGTGGGACAAACCGAGCAACACCATCCCTGCACATTTGTATAAAGACGGATTGAGGCATATACACCCCGATCCGGAACAAGCCAGATCCATTACCGTAAGGGAGGCCGCAAGACTCCAGTCATTCGATGATGACTTTATATTTACGGGCAGTATGACGGATCAGTACAAGATGATTGGAAACGCGGTTCCTCCCAAGTTTGCCAAAGCCGTTGCGGGAGCCGTCAACGAATTACTGGAAAAATATTTTGATATGGCACAATATTATGTTAAACAATTGCGGCATCAGGAAATGGGTTCACCGGATGCGGCCGGGAAGACTCATCGTGGAAGATATTTCTATTTGTCAAAGGATTCGGGAGATTTCTTTCCTCTTCTTTCACGAACTATTCTCAATGACACACTGGTGTTGCCAATAATAATGCCATTTTCGGACAGTAAGATTTACGCAAAGTTTGTTTATCATAATTCCAAATATTTTCCGGAAGCCTCAACGGGAGATCCTCGAAATGAGTTTCGTCTATACCTTAACAATGCGCTTGACCAAAACAGAGCACTTTTTCATGCGGGCGAAATCGTCGTCATAGAAAAAGTCATGACATCTTCTGCAAATCCGGCGGATATCGGATATGTATATTCGATAAATCTATTTTCGCCCCGGGACGAACATTACGCATATCTGGAACGGATAATTGAAGACTCTCCCATGCGTGGTAAAAGCGCACTCGTTGAAGGAGATTTGAGTTTTGTGCCAAGGCCTGTTATTAACGATGAGACGGGAGTTGCGATCTCAGAAGAGATACTGCATGTCGTGAAAGAGGAGCAGAAGGATCTGTTATCGGCCATCGAAAAAGAAGTTCCCGTTTCGGACGGGGGAAATGTAGAGGATATCAGGGGGGCAAACCTGTTTAATAGCATCAGTTTCAGGGATTTCGTTTTGTATGCGTATGGCTATAAGTGTGCTATAACCGGAAAGTCTATCCGATATGGGGACTTGAATAATCTTGAAGCGGCCCATATTCAACCGAGGGCGCGAGCAGGGACTTTCCTGCCGTGTAATGGCCTTGCTCTATGCCGGGATATGCATTGGGCATTTGACAAGGGATTTATTACGATTACTGACGACTATACGGTATTGGTACACGATGAAGTTAAGGCCACTGTACTCTCAGAAATTGACGGCAAGAGGATAACGGTGCCCGATGATCCATATTTCCAACCGGAAAGGAAATTCCTCAGACACCATCGTGAAAACATATTCGGTTTGTTTATACATTCGGGAGTAATTCGCAATAATTGACAAGACAACAGGTAAAGCACGACATGATTACCGAATGACGACCGCCTTGTGGACTTTTCACGGTTTCAGTTGGAAACGGAACGACTGCGTAACCATGTTCTTTCCTCGTATTCGCTTTACCTCAAAAAAAGAATTAAGTTTGACCCTGTGAATCCTTTCCGGAGAGATCGCAAATGCGTGCCTGCAACGCGTTAAACAAAAAAAGTTATGAAGAATTCAGAATTTGAAAAATACGCTCGCCTGGGCCGGGGCATCAGTAGCCTGAAACTGCACAATTTCAAATCGGTTTACAACGAGTACATTTCGCCGACGATCATCGAGGAACGCCAGTTGAACGTCGCATCGATGGACGTTTTTTCGCGTCTGATGATGGACCGCATCATTTTTATGGGCGTACCTGTTTACGATGACGCGGCCAACATCATCCAGGCCCAGTTGCTGTTCCTCGAATCGACCGAGCCCGACAAGGATATCCAGATCTATATCAATTCGCCGGGCGGCTCGGTGTCGGCCGGCTTGGGCATCTACGACACGATGCAGCTGATCAGCGCCGACGTGTCGACGATCTGCACCGGTTTGGCGGCCTCGATGGCGGCCGTGCTGCTGACGGCGGGCGAAAAAGGCAAGCGCTCGGCGCTGCCCCATTCGCGGGTGATGATCCACCAACCGTTGGGCGGGGCTGAAGGACAGGCGTCGGACATCGAGATCACCGCACGCCAGATGCTGAAGACGAAAAGGGAGTTGTACGATATCCTTTCGCAGCACACCGGCGTCCCTTACAAAAAGATCGAAAAGGACGCAGACCGCGATTACTGGATGACGTCGGCCGAAGCCAGGGAATACGGCCTGATCGACGAGGTGCTCTCGAAACGCAACAAACAATAAGGATCGCGCCCGTTATGGACGGGTGTTTAAAACAATGTGAAAATGGCAAAGAAAAGTTCCGGAGGTCAGGATCGCTGTTCATTCTGCGGATTGACGAGCGGCGAAGTGGCGATGATGTTCCGTGGAACGGATGGGGCTTGCATCTGCAACGGGTGCATCGAACACGGTTACCACCTGATCAACGACAACGCCGACCAACGCCGTCCGGGCCGATTGACCCCGATCAAACGCGAAGAGTTGTTGAAACCGGCTCAAATCAAGGCGTTCCTGGACCAATATGTGATCGGTCAGGACGATGCCAAACGCTATATGTCGGTGGCGGTCTACAACCATTACAAACGCCTGATGCATGGTCAGAACGACCCCGACGCGGCGGGCATCGAGCTCGACAAGTCGAACATCGTGATGGTGGGCGAAACCGGTACCGGAAAGACCCTGTTGGCCCGCACGATCGCCAAACTGCTGAACGTGCCTTTCACGATCGTCGACGCCACGGTGCTCACCGAGGCGGGCTACGTCGGCGAGGATGTCGAGGGAATCCTTTCGCGCCTGCTGCAGGTGGCCGATTACGACGTGGCGTTGGCCGAACGGGGGATTATCTTCATCGACGAGATAGACAAGATCGCGCGCAAGGGCGACAACCCGTCGATCACCCGCGACGTGTCGGGCGAGGGGGTGCAGCAAGCGCTGTTGAAAATCCTCGAAGGGACGATGGTCAACGTGCCGCCTCAGGGCGGGCGCAAGCACCCCGACCAGAAATTTTTGCAGGTCAATACGAAAGATATCCTGTTCATCTGCGGCGGCGCTTTCGATGGCATCGAAAAGAAGATCGCCCAACGGCTGAACACTCGGGCCGTGGGTTACGGCACGTTGGGCAAGCATGGTGCGGTCGACCGCAACAACCTGCTGCGCCATGTGTCGCCGCAGGACTTGAAGTCGTTCGGGCTGATCCCCGAGCTGATCGGCCGCCTGCCGGTGCTGACCTATCTCGAACCGCTCGACCGCGACGCCTTGCGCGCCATCCTGACCGAGCCCAAGAACGCGATCATCCGCCAGTACGAAAAGATGTTCGAGTTGGACGGCATCGCGCTTACGATTGACGATGCGGTGCTCGACTACGTGGTCGACAAGGCGGTCGAGTACAGGCTCGGGGCCCGCGGTCTGCGCTCGATCTGCGAGATGGTGATGATGGACGCAATGTTCGAACTGCCTTCGCTGTCGAAAAACAAGTTCCGGATAACGCTCGACTACGCCCGTTCAAAGGTCGAACGCGCCGCACCGGCCCGCCTCAAAGCCGTCGGATAATTGCGGACCGGAGTTTGTAAGATTGCCGGAAAAAGCATAGCTTTGCGGCTCAAAACCGATTCGTTGACATACGTATGCTAAACAGAAGATTATTACGCATCAAGGTCGTCAAGGCGCTCTACGCCCATTTCACCTCCGGGTCCGACTCCCTGATCGTTTCTGAAAAGAATTTGGTCTTCAGTATCGACAAGGCCTATGAGTTGTATCACCTGCTGCTCGGCCTGGCGGTCGATGTACGCCAATATGCCGCCCAACGGATCGAAATCGGCAAGGGCAAAATGCTGCCTACGGCGGAAGACCTCAATCCCAATACGAAATTCGTCGACAACCGCGTGATCGAACAGATCGCCGCGAGCGAACCGTTGCGCGATCACCTCGATGCGCGCAAGTTGAGTTGGTCGAACTACCCGGAGTTGGTTAAAAAACTCTACCAACGGTTCGTAGAGTCGGATTACTGCAAGGAATATATGGCTTCGCCCACGCGCTCGTTCCGCCAGGATCGGCAATTGGTCGAAAAATTCTTTACCGAAGCGGTGGAGGATTTCGAACCGCTCGAAGAAGCCCTCGAAGAGCAATCGATCTATTGGGTCGACGATATCGATTTTTCATTGATCCTGATCGTTAAGACGTTGCAGGATATTGAACCCGACAGCCCGCTGATGCTCCTGCCCGAATACAAGAACGAAGCCGACCGTGAGTTCCCGCGCGAGTTGTTCCGCAAAGCGCTCGTGAATCACGTCGAATATTTCGGCTACATCGATGCCAACACCAAGAACTGGGATCTGGAGCGCATCGCCTTCATGGACCGTATCGTGATGTTGGCCGCGATCACCGAAATCCTGGGTTTCCCGACGATCCCGGTCAAGGTGACCTTCGACGAATTCATCGAAATATCGAAATATTACTGTACTCCGTCGAGCAGCACATTTATCAACGGCGTCCTCGACAAGATCGTCGAAAACCTTAAGGCCGAAGGCAAGATCGAAAAACAGGGCCGCGGACTGGTCGAAAATTAAATGTTGACCGATGCGTTATCTTGGGCGATTGGTCTGTTATCTGGCGATTTTCTGGTTCACTTTTTCGGTGGGCTCGGCGCTTTGGCTGCGGTTGGTGCCGGTGACGGTCACGCCGCTCAAGGTGATCCGTCTGTTCCAGAATTTTTCGGGGGAGGGTTTTTCGGTAAAGAGCCGTTGGTGCTCGCTCGAACGGATCGATCCGCTGATGGCGCAGGCGGTGGTGGCGACAGAGGATAATAATTTCCTGACACATGGCGGATTTGATCTCGAAGCGATCCGCCGGGCGATCGACGAACGCCAACGCGGCCGCCGGGTGCGCGGGGCTAGCACCATCTCACAACAAACGGCGAAAAACGTTTGGTGCACTCCCGACCAGACGTGGTTTCGCAAGGGTTGGGAAGCTTGGTACACGCTGCTGATCGAAATCTTGTGGAGCAAGCACCGCATCATGGAGGTTTACCTCAATGTGATCGAGACGCACAACAACGTCTATGGGGTAGCGGCCACCGCCCGCACATTTTACGAAAAACCGGCCGAAAGACTGAACGCCCACGAGGCGTCGATGATCGCCACGGTGCTGCCTTCGCCGCGGCGGATGAACCTGGCCCGGCCATCGCCCTACATGGTTAACCGGGCGGCACAGGTACGCCGGCTGATGAACCGACTCGGGCCCGTCGATTTTGACAACCCGCCCCCGAAACCTGCCGAAAATTTACGCCGCCGATGATTGCCTGCGAAAAAATAACACTGCCCAACGGCTTGGCGGTAATCGCCCACCGCGACGCCGCGACGCCGATGGCGGCCGTTAACGTGCTCTACAAAGTGGGGGCGCGCGACGAATCGCCCGACCGCACGGGATTCGCCCACCTGTTTGAACACCTGATGTTCGGCGGCAGCGTGAACATTCCCGACTACGACGGCCCGGTGCAAATGGCCTGCGGCGAAAACAACGCATTTACGAACAACGACTACACGGACTATTACCTTACACTTCCCACGGTCAATCTCGAAACCGCCCTCTGGCTCGAATCCGACCGGATGTTGGGCCTGGCTTTCAACGAAAGAAGCCTCGAAGTGCAACGCAAGGTAGTGGTCGAAGAGTTCAACCAACGCTACCTCAACCAACCTTACGGCGACCTGTGGTTGCTGATGCGCCCGCTGTGCTACACGGTACACCCGTATCGTTGGCCGACAATCGGCGCAACGCCCGACCATATCCGCAACGCGACGATGGCCGACGTCAAAGCGTTTTATGACCGCTACTACAATCCCGATAACGCGATCCTGTCGATCGCTTCCGACCTCGACCCACAGGAGGCTTTCGCGTTGGCCGAAAAATGGTTTGGCGCCATCCCGCGCGGGGCGGCGGCGACCGGCGCTATCCCCGCCGAACCGGAGCAGACCGAAGCCCGCCGTCTTGAAGTCGAACGCGACGTTCCTGCCACGGTGATCATGATCGCGTTCCATACTGGCGCTCGCACGGCGGGCGATTTTTATGCCAACGATGTGGTTTCCGATCTGTTGTCCAATGGCAATTCCTCGCGCCTTTACCAACGTTTGGTGAAAGGGGTG
>JAITVB010000023.1 GCA_031286025.1 Rikenellaceae bacterium | reverse complement strand
GCCCGTTTTCCGCTGAAAACGATCGGGAGTATTACCGGCGTGGCAGTTTTCCCATGTCCCGTAATGGTACCCGCTCGTTTCTCCGAAAGAAAACGGGCGGGCGGGTTGGCTATTCGGTCTGCTGTGGCTGTTGGATGCCGACCACAGTCTGGTCGCTCAACGTTCCCGAGAAGGCGGAAACGTTGTTTTTGCCTTTTTTCATCGGAATGTCCTTCCATACGAAAACCCCGTTTACGCCTTGTCGCTCGCCCAACGATTCGCCGTTCACCACCAGTTCGACAGACGACAGGTTAGAATAGACCCGGATCGTCTGGATCGAAGCGCTGCGCCGGTTCCAACGTTTTTCGGCAATGTGGACGAAGGGATCGTCGAGATTCCAGTTGGCCTTATAAAAGTAAAACGCATCTTTCCGGTCGCGGCGGTCGTAGGTGACCAACCCCAGGTTGCTCACTCCCGGAGAGTCGCCGCCCGGATAGCCGGCCGACCCGAAATCGAACAGCGTGTGGACGAAAGTTCCCCACAGGGCCGGATAGCGGTTGGCGATGGCGTAGAACTGCTCGTGGTAATGGGTCTGCCACCGTTCGGGATGCCAGTTGCTCCGGGGGGCGGGGCGTTGCAACGCGTCGTCCTGTTGGAAGATCGATCCGCCCGCGCCGTATTCGCCGATGCCCGAGCGCAGGTTGTACCAGTTGTAGAACAACTGGTCGAGCCACACGCCCACGTCCGACACCTGTCCCTCTTCCCAACCCAGGTATTGGCTCCAACCGATCAGGTCGGTGACGAAATTGATGTCGCCGTCCCGGTTGCTCGTTCCGACGGTCATCCGCGACGGATCGAGACGGTGGGCCGCGTCGTTCAACTCCTTGATATACGGCACCGGAGAGTCGCCCCCGCTCGTGGGCAGGTTCGAAAAGAGGCCCCAGAAAAAGACCGACGTGTGGTTGAAATTTTGCAGGATCATTTCGGTCAACTGCTGTTTTCCGCTTTCACGCACCGACGGTTTTTCGATGTAGGCGTTGGTGCGCGAGGTGATGCTGCCCGTCAGCGGAATTTCACTCCAGAGAACGATTCCCTCGCGATCGCATTGTTCATAGAATGAAGGATCGTGGGGATAGCCCGCCATCCGCACGGCATTTGCGCCTATTTCGCGCAATATCGAAAAATCTTCGTCGCGGTAGGTCGGGCGCAGGGCATTGCCGGCTCCGGCGCGATCTTCGGACATCGTTATACCGTGCAGGCGATAGGGCTTTCCGTTGAGCATAAATCCCCGCAAGGGGTCGATTGCGTAATAACGCAGGCCCATCGGCACGACGAGCGAATCGACTCCGAGGCCTTTTTCGTCGCTCACTTTTACGTGGAAATTGTAGCGGTAGGGATTTTTGCGCCCATTCCACAGCACGGGTTGGGTGATGTTGAGTGCCAGGTTGACGGTAGCACTTCCATTTTCGGGTTTCGCCTTGGCCGAGGCGCTTTCGGCCGTGTGGACGTTGTCGGCACTCCGCACCTCGACAGAAACGGTATATGAAGCGGTCGATTTGCCGGACAATTTGACCGTCGCCGTCACGGCGGCGTTTTCATCGGTCACCTTCTTCGGAGCGAGATAAATGCCATCGGAACTATAATCGGTCAGTGCAATATGCACCGGAGGCACGACGATCATCTCGATATCGCGGGGAATGCCGCCATAGGTGTTAAAATCGCCTGTCAGCGGCAGGTAGTCGAAGCCCCGGCTGTTGTTGACCCGCACCCAGAGGTTGTTCTGTTCGCCGTAGCGAACCAGGTCGGTCAACTCGAAAGTAAAGGCGGCGTATCCGCCCTGGTGTTCACCCGCGAAGCGGCCGTTGACAAAGAGCAGCGCCTCGCCGCTTACCCCGTGGAACCGGATGAAGATCCGTTGGCCCCGCCAGACGGCGGGGATAGCCACGTCCTTGATATAGTTACCCGTCAACGAAGTGTGTTCTTCGCCCGAGGGGAGAGGCGCGGTGTCCCACGTATGGGGAAGGTTGACCTCGCGGCGGTCGCGGCGGCCCAGGTCGTTGCCTTGGGTGAATTGCCAACGCTGGTTGAGGTTGACCACCTGGCGGGCCAACCCCGGGGCCGGACCCCAAAGCAATAGCATAACAAACAGGACGATCCGTTTCATAACCGTATCCGTTTTTCCTTTTAAGGAACGTTCCTTACTCGATGTATCCGAAGTGTTTCAGCGCCCGTTGGCTGTCGCGCCACCCTTCGTCGACCTTGACGTAAAGTTGCAGAAAGACCTTTTTGCCCAGAAAAGCTTCGAGTTCTTCGCGGGCCTGGGTGCCGACGCGCTTGAGCATCGCGCCCTTGTGGCCGATCACGATCCCTTTCTGTGAATCGCGGGCAACGTAGATCGTACACGAAATGCGGTCGATCGCCGGTTCTTCCCTGTACTCGTCGACCACGATCTCGATGCTGTAGGGAACCTCCTTCTCGTACGTCAGAAAAACTTTTTCACGGATGATTTCCGAGGCGAAAAAGCGCAATGTGCGATCGGTGAGCGCATCTTTGGGGTAGAAGGGCTCGCCTTCGGGCAGCATCGACAGGATCAGGTCGAACAGCCCGCCGATGTTGAATTGTTTGATCGCCGAGGTCGGAACGATCTTCGCCTCGGGTAACGTCCGTTGTACTTGGCAGACCTGTGCGTCCAGACGTTCGGGAGTCGTCAGGTCGATCTTGTTGATCACGGCGATGGTCGGAATGCCGCTTAATTTTACCTTTTCGAGGAAATCGGCGTGCTTGTCCATCTGCTCGACGGTGTCGGTGACGTAGACCAACACATCGGCGTCTTTCAGGGCGCCGACGACAAAGCGCATCATCGACTCCTGCAGCTTATAGTTGGGAGTCAGCACACCCGGCGTATCCGAATAGACGATCTGAAAATCCTCGCCGTTGACGATGCCCATGATACGGTGGCGCGTAGTCTGGGCCTTGGAGGTGATGATCGACAGGCGTTCGCCCACCAGGGCGTTCATCAGGGTCGATTTCCCGACGTTGGGGTTTCCGATGATGTTGACAAATCCCGATCTGTGCATAATCCGTTTCGTTTCCCCGCAAAAATAGCGATCTTCGGCGGAATAACGAAATAAAACGCAAACCGATCTTGACGACGCGCAATAATTTCTTAAATTTGTAAGATAAAAAATCGGTAAAATGGCAGTCATCCGACTTACCAAAGAATTTTCTTTCGAAATGTCCCATGCCCTGGAGGGCTACGATGGCGCGTGCCGCCATATCCACGGGCACTCCTATAAATTTTTCGTGACGGTGGCGGGTCTCCCGATCGACGGGGAGTCCGATCCGAAACACGGTATGGTGATGGATTTCGGCGACCTGAAACGGATCGTGAACCGTGCGGTGATCGACCGTTACGACCATGTGTTCGTGATGCGCCGTACAGCCGATAACGCCGATCTGTCAGACCGGATCGCCGCCCGTTTCGGCAAGGTCGAGGCGGTCGATTACCAACCGACATGCGAAAACATGATCGCTCGTTTCGCCGACTTCATCCGCGCCGAACTGCCTGCCGGGGTGCGCCT
>JAITVB010000009.1 GCA_031286025.1 Rikenellaceae bacterium | reverse complement strand
AGGCGATGATCTGGTTCGACCGGACGAAAGTGTTCGTTCCGTTCGGATTCGCATAATCGGCCAGATAGCCGCCCTCGGAATACCAGAACAGGTCCAAGAACGACGCCTTGATCTGTCCCGGCAGTCCTTCCCATGCTTTGGTAAAGGCGCTGTCCTCAAATTTCCCGGCCAGTTCCAACGTGTAACATACCGCATTATACCACAACGCGTTGATCTCGACCTGGTAGCCGTCGCGGCCCGTCACCGGCACCCCGTCGACCACAGCGTCCATCCACGTCAGGGCGTAGCCTTTCTGCGAGGCCCGCACCAACCCGTTGTCATCGACTCGGATAGCGTATCCTATGCCTCGTTTGAACGCTTCGAGGATCGATTTCATCTTTTCGCCATAACTTTTCCAGATTTCTCCGGGCGAAAGGTGTTTTTCGAGTTGTTGCAACGTCCAGAAGAACCACAGCGGGGCATCGACCGAGTTATACGCGGTGCCCATATTCGGGAACAGACCGTCCTTCATCTCGGAAACCATCGTATCGATCACCTCGCGGCAGCTTTTCACGTCGCCCTGGGTAAGCGTAATACCCGGCAACGAAATGAATGTGTCGCGCCCCCAGCGGCCGAACCACGGGTAGCCGGCCACCACTTCGGTCTTGCCTCCCAGGCGCACCACGAACTGGCGGGCCGAATGGCGCAGGCAGGGCAGGAATTCTGTCTTCTGCGTGCGGCGGGCACGCTCTTCGTCGAAGAGTCGGACCAACTCGCCCGGGTCGATCTCCGAGGTCGAAGCCGAGAAAATGACGGGCTTGCCCTTTTCGATCTCCATTTCGAAAAAGCCGGTGGTCAACAGGTCCTCGTGCGACGGATAACCGCGCTTATACTCTTCCGCATACTCGAAATTATAGAACCAATCGGGGCCCGACACAAATTCGTGGGGAGCATCGAGTTGCATGTGCAGCCACGGAAAGTTCGAATAGAGCTTCGACTTCACCCCGTTATTGATCGGGAACGAGCGGCCGTCGGCCGCCATATTGGCGTGAGAGAGCATATGCACCTGGCGGAAGGCCAGGAACGGGCGCAGGCGCAGACGGGTCGGCGACGCGGCTTCCATCAGAGTGTAGCGGATCAGCAGTTGTTGGCGCGAGTGGATCCAGAGCAACTCCTTTTTGAGTAGAACACCGCCCACGCGGTAAGTGATCGTCGAGTTGGGGTTGAAGTTGAAATCGATGATGTATTTGTGTCCCCGCGGCTCGTAGATGCCCGGGAAACGGTGGATGGCCAGGTTGAACAACTGTTCGTGTTGGATCACCGTTTCGTCGAGTGACGAGAGCAGCACGTGGTTTTCGTTGTCGAACGCCTCGATCGGGCAAACCATCAACCCGTGGTATTTCCGGGTATTGCAGCCCACGATGGTGGTGCTCAGGTATCCCCCGGCCCGGTTGGTGCATAATATCTCGTGTTGGAGAGAATATTCGAGGTTTCCTAATTTTTGTTTGTCAAAACTGAGAATCGACATGCCTGATAAGTCGTTATGTTGGTGAAAAAGCGGACTTCTTTCGCGAAATGTAATGAAAAAATATTTACGAAACAATGAATTTCGGCTGTTTTGTCCGAAATCGGAATAATTTCACCGACATTTAACAATCTGCGGCGGAAGCCGATGCCTCCGCCGCAGATCCAAAGGTTGTCGGATATCTCTCTTTCACAAGGAGTAATCCCGTGTCCACCGTTTCCCGTCTCACCGGAAATCAGGCCCATTTCACCAAGGCGAAATCCATCCGGTGGGGCAGCTTCGGGTTCTGTGCAAAGAGACGGATCGCCGCGTCGTACGTCCCTGTGTTTTCGGTCACCGCGTCGAGCATGTAGGTGACCACCGAGCCTTCGATCGACTTCACGTCGAATTGGCGTTTGCTGTGGATCTTCACACGACCCTCGGTGATCTGTTCGGCCACCACCATTTCCACGCCGATATCTTCGGGGTGCAGGGTGCTGACATCGACCTTCACCTCGATGTAGAAGTGGCCGCCGGTCTTGATTGCCTGCTTGCCGATATCGAGGTTCTGCACTTCGAGCACTTTCACCTGGTCCCAGACGCGGCTTACGTTGCGTTTCCAGGCCGCCATCTCGCGGGCCATCGCAAAGCCGTCCTTCTTCATCGCGCCGCCGCGTTCGAAAAGTTTTCCATAGAATTGGTTTTCATAGTCGGTGAGCATGCGGTTCGTCGTAAAGTTCGACGCGATGTCGGCGATACACAACTTGATCGACCTGACCCATTCGTAAGGAATGTTGTCGGCGCCGCGGTTGTAGTATTTCGGGACGATCTCCTCTTCGATCGTATTGTAGATCATTTCGGCGTCCATGTCGTCCTGATAGCGTTGGTCTTCGAACGTGCGCTCCTGGGGTAGCGCCCAACCGGCGCCTTCCTTGTAACCTTCGACCCACCAACCGTCAAGGACGCTGAAGTTCAGCACACCGTTCATCACGGCCTTTTCGCCGCTGGTGCCCGACGCTTCGAGCGGACGGGTCGGCGTGTTGAGCCACACGTCGACACCCTGCACCATCTTGCCGGCCAGTTCCATGTCGTAATTCTGCAGGAAAATCACCTTGCCAATGAACCGGGGCATAGCCGCCACTTCGACGATGCGTTTGATTAGGTCCTGCCCCGGTTTGTCGTTGGGGTGGGCCTTGCCGGCAAAGAGGAACTGCACGGGATGCTGCGGGTTGTTCACGATCCGGTCGAGGCGGTCGAGGTTGGTCAGCAACAGATAGGCCCGCTTATAGGTCGCGAAACGGCGGGCGAAACCGATCGTCAACACGTCGGAACGGAGCGACTCCTGGATCTGCACCATCTGG
>JAITVB010000007.1 GCA_031286025.1 Rikenellaceae bacterium | reverse complement strand
GGTATCCATTTTGTTCGCCACGGCGGACGTGCTCCAACCATCGGCCCCGGTCACAAGGCAATACACCCCCATCGAAGCCATGTCGGCGGCGTGCTCCACGGGCATGCCGCGGGTGGCGGCGGCGTCCTCCACCACCTGAGCGGTGAACAGCACGGGTTGCGCGGGGTCGTACAGGCCGGTGTTTTCATCCCCGTTCATCGACTCTTTTTCGCATCCGCCCAACAGGGAAGCCGCGACTAACAGCAGGGCGGGAATGTATCTACGGTTTTTCATATTCCTGTGTCTTTAATTTTAATACTGATTTTTTGTGAGCCGCGGGGGAGATCCAACCCCCGCGGCCCTGTGTTTTTGAAATTAATTCAGCGCGTTGGCCGGTTGGTCGTCCCAGTTGTCCACCACGGGAACCAAGTGGATGTAGTCGTCGCCGGTGAGGGCCTCGGGAACTTTGGGGCCGTCGGGATTGTTGTCGCCGTCCTCGTCGCCCACCACCAGGTCGGTGCGGTTGCCGTCCTCGTCGTAGTAGTTCTGGTCGAGCAGGTAGCCGCCGCTGCCGGGCAGGGTGACGTTGTAGATGTAGCCCTTGCCCTCTTTCCAGTCGAGCGTGAACGGATAGCCGACCTTCACGAAGAGCGCGCCGGTGTAGTTCTCGGTCTTCAGGGCCGAGCCGGCGTATGCCGGGTGGTCGCTCGCGTCGGCGTAGCCGATGTAGTTCTCGTCGCCCGTCTTGGCCAGACGGTACACCATCACGACGTGGCTCTTATCCTCAGGCTCGACCGTGTTGGGGTTGGTGGTGATCCAGTTCTGGTCGCTGTCGGTCTGCGGCATCAGCATCAGGTGGTTGTTGTGCACGCCGGGGAAGATCGGCTCGGCGGTGCCGGTGCCGATCCAGGGGGTGGGAAAGGTGTTCGCCGCCGGGTTGCCGGTGGGGTTGGCGTGGATCATGCCGGAGTAGGTGTACCTGTTCGTCGCATTGTCGATCATATTCCAGACGCTAGAAGAGGCGGTGTAGTCGGCAAGCCCCTGCCCGGAGACGTTATTGATCGCAAGCCCCTGCACGTGGGCCATGTGGTCGGTGGCCACGTTCAGGCCGAAGTCGACCTTCGAGAGCAGGTGCCTGAAGGTGATCGACAGGTTGGAACTCATCGGCTTGGCGCTAGCCGTGGCCGTGGCGCCCAACAGGTCGATCTGCTCCGCGGCAGTCGGTTTCACATTGAACACGCCCTTGATGGTTTGCGCCGACGCCGAGGGGGTAAAAGAGGAAAACCCGTCGGCCTTTACCGTAGGATCGGGATAGACCGCGTAGAAGTTCATCGGGTACCTGGCCGCGTCGGTCGGCCATTTCACCGGCGTGGCGAAGTTCCACGTGCCGGCGTTGTAGACGTGCTTGTTGGCGCCGTCGATCGCCGCCGTGCCGTCGGAATACCACGCGTCGGTCACGTCGGCCGAGGTGCCGTACACGGTGAAGCCGTTGGCCTGAAGGTCGGATACGTTCGCGATCGTGGCGCGGGTGGTGGTGCCCGTCAGGCTGATCGCGTCCGTGGAGCTGACGTTGAGGTTCGTCACCTCGTTCTTGCTGCAGCTTGCCAGAAGGGCGACGGCTGCCATTGCGAAAATTACTTTTTTCATTGCGTTTTTGTTTTTTTGTTTATTAAACATTGAGTGAATTGTATTGATAAAATTGTGTTGCTCCATTGTTGCGTATCCCACCGCGTCGGTTCCGATGGCACAAAGGTAGGGAGGGCGGCGGGGCGTATGAAGGAAGACCGATTGTATATTCGAATGCCGCTATTTGGTCTTCCCGACGGTCGTTAATTCAGTTCTATTTCCTCGTCGTCCCAGTCGCCGACATTGATGCCGCCCTCGACGTAGGGCAAGTCGATGGATCCGGGTTTATCGGAAAATCCGGGTTTATCGGGAGATTCGGATTCCTCGGGGATGTACAGGTTTATGTCCGTACCCGAACTCGCCCTTACCTGTTTGGTTACATCGAACAGCATCGGCCCGGAGGCGGTGTAAAGTTCACCCGTCACCAAGAGTACGTCCAACGCGATCCGGTAGCTTTCCGCCGCCGCGTCCTGCGGCAGCCGCCCGAACGAGAGAAACGACTTGCGCGTGGTTCCGTCCGTATTATTGGTGTCCCACGTGCGCCCGTTGAGCAAGAACAGGTGAGTCGACGGATGCCGCTCCGTGCGGGCCGAAGCCAGGTAGACCTTGCCCGCCAGTCCGCTGACCGCGGTGTGCATCGCCTGCGCCGAAACCAAGTTCTTCACGTGGGCCGTCACGTTGACGTTATAAGTAAGGTTCCGCATCGCGACGCGGGTGAGCGCGCCGAGCATCTCTTCCGTCGAATCCGAGGCGGCGGCCCGATAACCGCGCGAGACGGCCACCATCTCCTCCGTCACCTCGAAATCGTCCAGACTCCACGAGGCGAGACGCAGCGGCTCGACGACGACGTTCTCCCCTGCGGCGGGACGGTAGAACGGGAACCGTTCGGCGCGTTCGGCGGCGGGCAGGGGGTTGATCGTGGCGACGAAGCGGTCGTAATCGTCCGCGTCCGAGAAGGTGATCGCATCCTCCCAGTAGCTTACGTCGTCCACCGACTCGTTCATCGCGATCACCCGATATCTGCCGACGGGCAGTTCGACCTGTCCCTCAAAGATGTTACCCTCCAGATGGCGCTCGAAGACCGGCGATCCGTCCTCGGGGTAAAAGCGCAGCGAGACGCGGTGCACGTGCGACCCGCCCGTGAGATCGGCCTCCGTCACGGGGATGTTCGAACGGCTCCAGTCGACGCGGACCGGGATCAGGGCTGTCGTCATGATATCGTCTTCTTCCAACGGGCGGCGCTCGCAGGAACCGAGCAGCGCGGCACAGGCCGCAAGCGAGACGAATGCCCGGAATGTGGCGGCAAGCCTTTTCGCAAGGCCTGTCGTGCCGTCGGTTCTGTTTGTCGTCATGGTTTTCATCTGCCACCTCCTTTGTGATTGAACATGAACACGAGCGATATTTTGGCTCTCGCCGGACCGATCCAAGTATAGTTGCCGCTGCGTTGACGGATCAGGTGCCACTTGTTGTCCGTGCCGAACCGGGGCGTGTATTCCCGGTAGGGTGTCTGCATGTAGCCCGCGCCCAGCGAATATTCCATCCGCCAGTTCCCGCCGCGGCTTATCGTGTGGGCGTAGCCGGCCGACAGTCCAACCTGGAACAGTTCGCCCTGATAACCTTTTTCTTTCCATCCTATGTCGTAATAGCCGGCTCCGGCGTAGAGTCCGGCGAACCAACCCGTCATCGGCGGCCTGTTGTCCCGGTTGCCAAGCCAACGGCGCATTTCGAGGGTGCCCAGACCGAGTTGCAGGGCACGCTGCCGCTCTTCCTGCAACCACCAGGGAAACATCCACTCCCCAGCCAGCGACCAACGGCGGCCCAACGGAACCTCTATCTCCGCGTTGAGCGCCGAGGTGGCGTCCAGCAGCAGGTTGGTCTTCACGGCGAAGAGCGGCTTGCGGACAGGGGCCTCTTTCGCCAGGTTGTCATTCATCGTGTGTACGCGCAACGTCACGGCCTCGACCTGTCTGCCGCCTAAAGTCCACGTGCTCACCGCACTCCGCCGCTCCTGTTGGGCAGACGCAGGAAAGGACGCCAACGCAAAAAGCATCGTCAGGATCAGTGTACATCCTATTTTCCCTCCCGTTATTCCCTTGTTTGGTCTCATCTTTTAGTCCGTTAAGTTTGTACCGTTGCGTTTTTCTTCGTGACAAAAGTAGACCTGATGGGGGAGCGCATGAAATAAAACCTATCGGACTTTCGAATTCCGGCATTCGACAGCCAAATACTCTCTGAAAGACAAACGAGTAACCTATATTATTTTTGTTTTCCACCTATGTCCACCGCCTGCAAAACTCTTCGGACAATTCGATTACCCGGCAACCAACCGCATAGAGTTCCGCCGTGAGTTCTTCGAGTTTGCCGAGCAGATTGAGGGCGTTCTTCTGCGAGAATTGGATGTGTAGCTGCTTGACGACTTGGTTGTAGTTCGTTCCAACGGCTCGGAATTGCGAGTAGAACTGCGTCAGTTTGTCGCCAAACTTCAGCGTTCCATCGTCCGTTTTGATGACCCGGAACGTGTCGCCAAAGACACGAGCCTTGATAAATCGAGCCTTCGATTGCAGCCCGGACTGCTCGAACATCGTCAGAAACCGGGCGTGTTCCTCGGCGGTAAAGTTCATCGAGTAGCGGAAATCCGCCGTGTCTGTTTTGAGCGGCCTGCCGCCCCTCCAATCCAGTGAAAAGAAATCCGGATTACGACAAAAAAGCGGCATAACACCCGATCCTCTGTCAAACCATGCCTGAAACCGTTCTTTTCCAAGGGCGAAACGCTGTCCGGGCGGCGGAGGAACTTTTGTAAATGGGTAACGCCACTCCCGTGAACAGGTAACGGATTCGTAACGGAACTCCCTCCGCAATCCACAATATTTTGCCTTTTTCACCGCTCGCAACGGAGTGCGAATCGGAGAAGTTATCGCTGCTAAATCAGATATTTACGCCATTCCGCCCACTTTTGCCGTTTAGGTGCAGGATTAAGTCGCGGAACACCTGCCCAACCTCTCTTTATTCTTCCATTTCGGGGAGGGTCGACCCACAGAAGAACAGAGAATAACGATGCAGAACCAAACTTAATCACAAACACTTAGCTTTATTTATCCCCGGTTTTCCGTTTTGTGAGAAGGAATGCCTACCTTTGTGCGCTAATCAACGAATCTCGGATGAAAAACATACGCAATTTCTGCATCATCGCCCACATCGACCACGGTAAAAGCACGTTGGCCGACCGTCTGCTCGAAGTGACCAACACCGTCAGCGAGCGCGAGTTACAGGCGCAGGTGCTCGACAATATGGAGTTGGAGCGCGAAAAGGGCATCACGATCAAAAGCCACGCGATCCAGATGGAGTACGTGCGCGACGGGCAGAAATACGTGCTGAATCTGATCGACACCCCGGGCCACGTCGATTTTTCGTATGAAGTGTCTCGCGCCATCGCCTCGTGCGAGGGGGCGCTGTTGGTGGTCGACGCCACGCAGGGCATTCAGGCGCAGACCATTTCGAACCTGTATCTCGCCCTTGGCCACGACCTCGAAATCATTCCGGTGCTGAACAAGATCGACATGGAAGCCGCGATGGTCGATGAAGTGAAAGACCAGATCATAGACCTGATCGGCTGCGACCGCGACGATATTCTGGCCGTTTCGGCCAAGACCGGCGAGGGCATTCCTAAAGTGTTGGCGGCAATCGTCGACCGCATTCCCGCCCCGAAAGGCGACGAAACGGCCCCGTTGCAGGCGTTGATCTTCGACTCGGTGTTCAATTCGTTCCGCGGCATCATCGCTTATTTCCGCGTGTTTAACGGCACGCTGAAAAAAGGCGACAAAGTGAAGTTTTTCAATACCGGCAGCGAATATGCCGCCGACGAGATCGGCGTACTCAAGCTGAAAATGTCGCCGCGCGACGAGATCCGCGCGGGCGACGTAGGCTATATTATCTCCGGAATAAAGACCTCGCACGACGTGAAGGTGGGCGACACGATCACCCACATCGCACGGCCCTGCTCGGAAGGTATCGCCGGATTCGAAGACGTGAAGCCGATGGTGTTCGCCGGCCTCTACCCGACCGACAGCGACGAATACGAAGACCTGCGGGCTTCGCTCGAAAAGCTGCGACTCAACGACGCCTCACTCACTTTCGAGCCTGAATCGTCGCTTGCACTGGGTTTCGGTTTTCGTTGCGGATTCCTCGGGCTGCTGCACATGGAGATCATCCAGGAGCGCTTATACCGCGAGTTCGACATGGACGTGGTGACGACCGTACCCAACGTATCCTACATCGTTCACACGAACAAAGGCGAAACGGTGCAGGTGCACAACCCCTCGGGGCTGCCCGAGCCGACGATGGTCGACTATATCGAGGAACCGTACATTCTCGCGCAGATCATTACGAAAACCGACTACCTCGGCGCCGTGATGAAACTCTGCATCGACAAGCGCGGCACACTCAAAAACCAACATTTCATTACGACCGACCGCGTGGAAGTAAATTTTGAAATGCCGCTTTCCGAAATCGTTTTCGATTTTTATGACAAGTTGAAAAGCATTTCGCGGGGTTATGCTTCGTTCGATTATCACCAGACGGGCTACAAACAGTCGAAACTGTCGAAACTCGATATTCTTTTGAACGGCGAAGGCGTCGATGCGCTTTCCTCGCTGATCTATTTCGACCACGCCTACGACTTCGGTCGGAAAATGTGCGAAAAGCTCAAGGAACTGATCCCGCGCCAACAGTTCGACATTGCGATCCAAGCCGCCATCGGGGCCAAGATCATCGCCCGCGAAACGGTCAAGGCCGTACGCAAGGACGTGACGGCCAAGTGTTACGGCGGCGACATTTCGCGTAAACGCAAGCTCCTCGAAAAGCAGAAGAAAGGGAAAAAGCGTATGCGGCAGGTGGGCAATGTCGAGGTGCCGCAGGAAGCTTTCCTCGCGGTCCTCAAAATGGATTGAGTGATTTGAATAATTTGTTTTTCAGAAGATAATTCAGGCATCGAGTTGGCCGCTTGTGTCATTAAAACGCAGTGCCAGTCGGAAACAAACTCCGATTTTCGACCCAAAACCTGTCTTTTGTCCACTGGCCCGAAAAATCGACTATCTTTGCACTCGATAGTAAAGACTGACGAAGGTTCTTCGAGGTAACGGCATCATGTGGGCAGGCGTTTCGGCAATCAAAAAAGGCAACGGATAAGTAGCGGAACTTCTTCCCAACCCCTCTTTATTCTTCCACTTCGGGTAATTTTGACCAGTGGAAGAATGACGAACAACACCGCCGAACAAACCTAATCCACAAACACTTAACTCATTTACGCCCCGTTTTGCCATTTTCTCGCGGTCTTTCGCTATATTTGCACGATAATTGAGTCACGCATGGGGAAGATCATTTCGTTTGCCAACCAAAAGGGAGGCGTAGGCAAAACCACCACCACCATTAATCTGGCGGCCAGTTTGTCCGTGCTCGGCCAACGTGTGCTGATCGTCGACGCCGACCCCCAGGCCAACGCCACTTCGGGGTTGGGATTCGAAACGAACGAACGCAACACCTATACCTGCCTGATCGGCCAAGCCAATGCCGCCGAATCGATCCTGCAAAGCACGGACATCGGAGGCCTCTTCCTCATCCCGTCGAGCATCGACCTGGTGGGCGCCGAAAAAGACCTCGGCAGTATGGAAGACGGCCAACTGCGGATGAAGCAAATGCTCCAACCGGTCAAAAACGACTATGATTATATCTTTATCGACTGTTCGCCTTCGCTCGGGTTCCTGACCCTGAACGCCATGGTGGCGGCCGATAGCGTAATTATCCCTGTACAGTGCGAATATTTTGCATTGGAAGGCCTCGGGAAGATTCTCAATACGATCAAAATGACGAAGGCGCAACTGAATCCGGGCCTCGAAATCGAAGGCTTCCTGATGACGATGTACTCCTCGCGCCAGAAGCAGGACAACCAGGTGGTCGAAGAGGTGCGCAAGCATTTCGGCCGACTGACGTTCGACACGGTGATCCACCGCAACATCCGTCTGAGCGAGGCCCCCGGCTTCGGCAAACCGGTGTTGCTGCACGACGCCGCTTCGTCGGGCGCGGTGAGCTATCTCAACCTGGCCAAAGAATTTTTACGTAACAACGCGTAGGACACCATCATGAACCAAACCAAACCGAAAGGCCTGGGACGCGGTCTGGAAGCGATCTTCGATATCGAAAGCATCGCTCCGGAACGGAGCCGCAAGAAAACGATCTTCGAAGAGTTGGACATCGCCCGCGTATTGCCCAACCCCAACCAACCCCGTACGATCTTCGACGAAGAAGCGCTCGATGAGTTGGCGGCTTCGATCGTCGCCTTGGGAGTAATCCAACCGATCACCGTCAAACGCGAGTCGGGCGACACGTACCGCATCATCAGCGGCGAACGCCGTTTCCGGGCTTCGCAAAAGGCCGGTCTGGCGACCATTCCGGCTTACATCCGCGAAGTGGACGATCAAATGCTGTTGGAAATGGCGTTGGTCGAAAACATCCAACGCCAGGATCTGAACGCGGTCGACATCGCGCTGAGCCTGCAACGCCTGGTCGACGAGTGCAACCTGACCCAGGACGCGTTGGCCGAACGGGTGGGCAAAAAGCGGTCGACGGTGACCAATTACATCCGCCTGCTCAAATTACCGGCCGAGGTGCAACTGGCGATCAAGGAAGACCTCATTTCGATGGGTCACGCACGGGCTTTGGCCGGATTGGACGACCCGGCACAACAATCGGCACTGCTCAAACGCATTGTTAAAAATAACCTGTCGGTGCGACAGGTCGAGGAACTTGTGCAGAAAGCCGCCGCCGGAAGCCCGAAAAAGGACGCCGAAGATGGAGAATATCCAGAGACCTACACCCGTCTGGTCGAGCACCTCGAACACTTCTTCGCCACGCCCGACATCAGCATCAAACGGGGGCCGAAAGGCAACGGCCAGATCGTGATCCGGTTCAAAACCGACGACGAGGCGGAACATTTCCTGAACCAATTCGACCGGATCAAAAATTAAGCGGAAAGAATGGCCGGCTGCGCGAAAAAACTGATTCCCCTGACGCTGTGTGCCCTGGTGTGGTTCGCAGTCTCGGCGGTGCGTGCCCAACAGCCCGGCGAGTTGGTCTCGGGCGGCATCCGGGCCAAGCCCGCGGCCGATACCGCAGTGAAACCCCACCCCCAGTCGCCGATTTTCCGCGACTCGATGGGCATTTCAAAGATGACGGCCATTTCGTTCGTCGCTCCGGGGTTTTCGCAGCTCTATAACCGCGATTACTGGAAAATCCCCGTACTGTACGCCGGCGTAGGAACACTTGGTTATCTGTGGCAAGACGCCGGGAAAAAATATCGCGACTATAAATCGCAATACGAAGCACTGATGCACGCCCCCGACGAAACCCACCCTCGCTCGGAGATCGACCCGGTGCAGGAACAGATGATGAAGTACCAGAATCAACGTAACCTGTACTTGATCGGAACAGTGGGCACATACCTCTATTTTATCGGCAACGGAGCGCTCAATTACCCCCACCAAGTACATCCGGTGAAGAAAGCCACCACACTGGCGATGATCTTCCCGGGCGCCGGGCAGATATACAACAAAAGCTACTGGAAAGTGCCGATCGTGATCGGCGCGTTTGCTAGCATGGCGTATATCATCGACTTCAACAGCCGGGGTTACAACCGCTTCCGGTTGGCCTACAATCAATGGCCGGACGATGAATTCGGCGGCCGCATCGATCAGGCCCGGTTGCAGAACGCCCGCGACATGTACCGCCGCAACCGCGATCTAAGTATTATTGGCACCGCGGGACTGTATCTGCTCTCGATCATCGATGCTCACGTCGACGCCTACATGCGCGACTTCGATGTGGGCGACGATCTGTCGATGCATATCGAGCCGACGCTGATCGACCTGCCCGGATTGCGGACTTCAAACTACTATCCCGGCCTGGGGATGTCGATGCAGGTGAATTTCAACACATCGCCCAACTATGGCAAGCACCGGGCGATGAACTACACGTTCAACGGCCAATAGGCCCGCAAACCAAACCGGAATGACGGCACGAAAAACAATTGCCCTGACAGCCGCCCTGGCGTTGTTCGCTTCGTTGGTGCTCTATGCCGCACCCGAGCGTTACGGCAACATCCAGGTAAAATACACCCCTGAGCAGTATGATTCGCTGCTGTCGGCGTGGTACGAAAGCAGTGTGGTCGAATCCTACGACCTGTACCTGCATGACTTTATCGACATCGAGGCCGGGAATTATTCGGGTCCCGATTCGTACGAGTTGCCGGATTCGGTCTATGAAGCGCGGCTGCGAATGATCGCTTCGGTAATCCAACTGCCTTACAACGACGTGGTCAAGCGCTATATCCTGGCCTATACGGGGCGCATCCACTCGCGGATGGAAAATATCCTCGGGTTGGCACAATTCTACTTCCCGATGATCGAAGAAGAATTGGACCGCCAGGGCCTTCCGTTGGAACTGAAAATGTTGCCGGTGATCGAGTCTGCGCTATATCCGAAGGCAATCTCGCGATCGGGGGCGACGGGACTGTGGCAGTTTATTCTGTCGACGGGCAAGAGTTTCGGGTTGGAGA
Source organism: Rikenellaceae bacterium (assembly GCA_031286025.1). GTDB lineage: Bacteria > Bacteroidota > Bacteroidia > Bacteroidales > Rikenellaceae > JAITVB01. The sequence goes on along the minus strand of JAITVB010000007.1, from coordinate 3,108 downwards.
TCAACTCATTCGTCGACCAACGGATGGATCCGGCGACTTCGACGCGGGCGGCCTGTCTCTACCTGAAGCAGCTTTACGGGATGTATGGCGACTGGACGTTGGCGATCGCCGCCTACAACTGTGGGCCGGGCAACATCAACAAGGCGCTCAAGCGGGCACCCAACGCGCAGACTTACTGGGACATCTACGACTATCTGCCGAAAGAAACGCGGGGCTACATCCCGAGTTTCATTGCGGCGACCTATGCCTATACATTCCACAAGGCCCACGGGATCGAGCCGCGGACGGCTTCGTTGCCTTTCTCGATCGACACGGTGACAATCAGCAAGATGACTCATTTCGAGCAGATTTCGAGTACGTTGAGGACGTCGATGGAGGTGCTTCGCGAACTGAATCCGCAGTATAAGATGGATATTGTGCCGGCGACGGACAAGCCTTATACGCTGATATTGCCTCAGTATACCATCGCTTCGTTTATTGAGAAAGAAGAGGAGATTTACGGTAAGGATTCGATTTATCTATCTCAGTATCTGAATCCTGCAAATTTGAAAAATAATCCGGCGGCAACGGCTTTACGGGGGTCTTCGACGTATAAGGTGAAGTCGGGGGATACGTTGGGGGCGATTGCGCAACGGCACGGAGTGAGTACGGCCGCGCTGACGCGGGCGAACGGGATCCGGAATCCCAGATCGCTGCGGATCGGGCAGATATTGGTGATTCCTTAAGCATTCGTTCGAAGCGATCTCTGTTTCAGAGCAGTTAAAAATTTTTCGGCGATGCTTCGCGTTGAACGGGCAGTGCGTTATTCCTTATCCAATACAGCGGTAACGTCCTCTTCCGCTGCACGCAACTTCTCCCGGCAAAGCGCAATCAACTCACTCGCCCGCTTTACCTCCGCTCCCAATCGATCCACATCCAGTTCTCCGTCATTCAGCCGTTTGAGGATCGCCTCAACCTCGGCCATCGCTTCCGAATAACTTATCTTTTTCGCGTTCATGTCGTCTATTCCTTAACGTTGATAATATCCATTTCATACAGCCAGGCCTCGCACAACAGCACCCACAACTGCGTACTCCCCGGATTGTTGCGCAACGCAATGTTATGCCCCCCATACGGGAAAACATGCAGCGAGGCATTTACTCCCTGCGCATGCAATGCACTGTAAAACAGTATGCTATTTTCGACCGGAACCGCCGGGTCGTCGTTGGCATGCGCCAGGAAAGCGGGCGACGTCTGCGGCGTCACGTTCAACTCGCACGAGAACTGCCGGACCAATTCGGGCGAAGCATTTTTCCCGAGCAGGTTGTCGCGGCTTCCGCTATGGGCCTTCTCGCCCAACGTGATCACCGGCGACACGAGAATCGTGAAGTCGGATGACCACGGCAAATCGTCATAGCGGTCACCCACGCGCGAATAATCGGTCGCCGTGGTGCCGATCGAAGCCGCCAAGTGCCCCCCTGCCGAACAACCCATTACGCCCACGCGCTCCGGGTCTATGCCCCACTCTTCCGCCCGCGCACGCACGATCTTCATCATCCGCTGCAAATCCTGCAGCGGGCCGATCTCGCGTTGCACCAGGTCGGGCGAATGGGGCAGCCGATGGAACAGCACGACAGCCGTAACTCCTATTGTATTGAACCACTTAGCCAATTGAAAACCGGCAATGTCATAGGTCAGGTGGCTGTATCCGCCCGGTGGGCAAATCACCACCACCGCACCCTTGTTTTCCTCTTTGGACGGTTTGAAAACGTAGTAACCGGGCGTGCCTACCTGGCGCATCCGGCCATTGTCGTCGACATCGGCCACGGCGACGCCTTTCGAATTGGGCATATTTCCCTGCCACAGAGGTTCTAATGTCTGGCCACTGGCAGAAAAGACCATGATAGACAAGTAGATAAGTAAGAGATTTTTCATCGTTATTAAGTTTTTACCACTTGTTTCACTTCGGTTTCGAGGATGCCGTCGCGCAGTTGTACTTGCAAGCCCTCGCCCACTCCAACCGTTTCGACGTTCTTGATGATCCGACCGCCGCTACGCACCACGGCATAACCCATTTTCAGGATGTGTTCGGGGCGTCGGGCCTCGACCACTTCTTCCCAAAGGGCCAATTCGCGCTGTTTCCCGGCGAGGAATTGGCGCGTCGTGTCGGTTATCCGTTGACCGAGCGATACAATGCGAAAGGTTTCTTCAGCCAAACGTCGGCACGCGGCATGGGTAATTGTCGAGGCAAGCAGGGCCAGGCGGCCGCGGCGTTCCTCAAGCGACAGGCAGGCGTCGTGGTGCAGGCGGACCTGCAACTCGTCGAGCCGGCGGCTGTGGCCGTACAACAGGCCGGACACCAGGCGTTCCATTGCGTGGGAAAGCGACACAAGGCGCTCGCGCTCCTCGGCCAACACATTCCGGACAAGCGACCCGATCTCATCGCCCAACGCCAACAAATCGTCTTCGAATCGTCGGTTGTGATCGATGAAAAATCCAGCGACGGCCGTCGGGGTTTTCATCGCCGCGCGGGCAACGAGGTCGGCCACGCTCTGGTCTTTGTCATGGCCGATGCCCGTCACCACCGGCAACGGGAACTGTGCCAGATGGCTGCATAGGCGGTAACTGTCGAACGCCCCCAGGTCGCTCTGCGATCCCCCGCCGCGGATCAACACCACCGCGTCATATTTTTCCGGATTTTCGGCAATGCCGTCCAAGGCGTTTATGATCGAATCCTCGGCCCCGCGGCCCTGCATAAAGGCCTCGTAAAGGTCCGCCCGAAAGGCATACCCGAATTCGTTCTCAAAAAGCTCCCGATGAAAATCGCGGAAACCGGCTGCCTGAGCCGATGAAATCACGGCCAGGCGTTGGATGACCGGAGGCAGGGCACACTCGCGGTTCATCTCGAAGACGCCTTCCTTTTGCAGGCGTTCGATCGTTTCGCGGCGTTGGGCAGCCAGATCGCCCAAGGTATAGGAGGGTTCGATGTCGGCGATTTGCAAACTCAGGCCGTACAGTTCATGGTACACGACCGACACCCGGACAAGGATTTTCATGCCTGCTGTCAAGTCCTTGCCGGTGACGCCACGAAAATAAGGAGAGATCATCGCCCATTGCGACCGCCAGATG
>JAITVB010000001.1 GCA_031286025.1 Rikenellaceae bacterium | reverse complement strand
GCCCCCGCTGAAAATACAGGGGCCTTTCGTTGTCGTCCTCCTTTTTCTTCCCCGTTTCAGGATATCTGAAAATCACTTGTTTTTTAATCCGCTGACTATCTAACAGAAAGGTGCTCCGCGCGTCTTCTCGTATAACTTATATTATGTTTGGCCCGCCGCCTCTCCGGTAACCGGAAAACGATCTCAACAGGCAACCGGAGAACCTGCCGAGGGAAAGTCCATTTCTCTAAACCACAGGAGTAAAGTTTTATACCAGGCGGTCTGCTTTAGTGATTGTTTCATCAAAAAATCAGGTGGATTTCGCGTCAATACAAGGTTTTCACATCAAGCCACCCCGATTTGTACCTTGTAAAGGTATAAATAAAAATAACAACAGCAAATCGTCTCTCCTCTTTACTCATAACAAATCAACAATACCTCGTAATAATAATTTTTCTTACAAAACAGGTCGGTATAAACAAAAATTATTCGTAACAACACAAAAATACATATCATTGACGTCCAGCATATTTCGCCGTGTTTCCCGGAGGGGCACCGCATACTCTGAAGATAGCCTGACACATGATCGGGATATTATCTCTATTTTTGTTATATTGCACTCGTTCTTAAACGTCCCCGCCTGATGAAACCCTTTTGTGTATTAGCCCTTTGTGTGTTGCTGATATGCTGCTCCGGACGGACGGCTCCGGACGGGCCGCAGACTCCGGCGGCGGAAGCGTTGACGGGCACGGAGTTCGGGTTGCCGTTTGCCGCAATGGAATATGAACTCGCGCTGCCTTTCGAGGTCAATTCCACGCTTCAGGGTACCCCCGGATGGATTTCGGCTCGGGCGGCAGGCGACAAGAAAAAACTGATCGTCGCGTTACAGGAAAACACGTCGTCACTCACCCGCAAGGTCGATTTTGCAGTGCGTTCGACGTCGGGCAACCCGACCGAATTCTTCAGCATCACACAATATGGGAAACCCGACCCGCGCATCGGCGACGATCCCCTTGCCGCCGCCCTCGCCTTTCCGGGCGCCGAAGGCGGCGGACGTCTGACCTCCGGCGGACGCGGCGGCAAGGTGCTCCGCGTGACCAACCTCGACGACGGCGGACAGGGGTCGCTGCGTTGGGCCATCGAACAGTCGGGCGCGCGGATTGTCGTGTTCGACGTATCGGGCATTATCGAACTGAAATCACGGATCAACATCGCCAACGGCGACCTGACCATCGCCGGGCAAACCGCCCCGGGCGACGGCATCTGCCTGAAAAATTACACCGTCTATGTCGGAGCCGACAACGTGATCCTCCGTTTCGTCCGCTTCCGGATGGGCGATGAGCGCCAGACCGAAGACGACGCCGTGTGGGGCCGCAACCGGCGCAATATTATCCTCGACCATTGCTCGATAAGTTGGAGCACCGACGAATGTGCCTCGTTCTACGACAACACCGATTTCACGATGCAGTGGTGCATCCTTTCGGAAAGCCTGCGCGTCTCGGTACACGGCAAGGGCAGCCACGGCTACGGCGGCATCTGGGGCGGGCAGACCGCCACGTTCCATCACAACCTGTTGGCCCACCACGACAGCCGTAACCCGCGGATGTGCGGTACTCGCTACACCATGTCGGATCCCGACGAACTGGTCGATTTCCGCAACAACGTGGTCTTCAACTGGGGAGCCAACAGCGGCTATGCGGGCGAAGGCGGACGCTACAACTTCATCAATAACTACTATCGCCCGACGGTGGGATCAAAAAACGCCGCACGCATCTTTCAACCCTGGCCCGATGGCGGGCAGAACCAACAGCCGGCCGGGGTGTGGGGCACTTTCTACGTGGCGGGCAACTACATGACCACCGCAGGCGGCGCACCAAATTTTACGGCGAACAACGACAACTGGACGGCTATCCACCCGAACATCGACACAAAGAATAAAAGTGAACTCCGGTCGACGGCTCCCTATCCTGTCCCGCCGGTGACCACCCACACGGCCGAAACGGCCTTCCTGCAGGTATTGGCCTATGGAGGGGCAAGTTTTCGGCGCGATGAGGTCGATGTCCGGGTAACCAATGAAGCCCGTACGGGAATGATCACGTATCCCAATGGCGGAAACGGCAGCACGGGCGGATTGATCGACACCCAGACCACTGTGGGCGGATGGCCCAGGTACGACAGCCGGCCGGCTTTGGCCGACAGCGACGGCGACGGTATCCCCGATGTGTGGGAAAAGGCGTACGGACTCATCCCGACCGACGCCTCGGACGGAGCGAAGAAAAGCCTCGATCCGTTGGATCGTTACACCAACGTCGAGGTGTACTTTCACAACCTGGTGCAGGAAATCGTCTATAAGCAGCTCCAGAGCGGGACGTTGCCGTAGGCAGGGAGAAGCGTTCATCGGAGAGTTAGCGTGAAATATCGATTATGCTTGCCATTGCGGATAAAGTCGATATTTTACAATTAACTTTGCTATCGACCAAACCGACCCGCCTTATTATGAAAAAACTGACCTTATTGTTGTTTATCGCTTCGTTGGCCGTCTCGTGCGGCGAACGGCACGAAAAGTTGGCCCCGGGCCCATATGAAGGCACGTGGGAATCGCTGTCCCGATACGGCCAGGCGCCAGAATGGTTCCGCGACGTGAAATTCGGCATCTGGGCCCACTGGGGCCCGCAGTGCCAACCTGAGCAGGGCGACTGGTATGCCCGCAAAATGTATATGGAAGGCGATGACAAGTTCTACGGATGGCACGTGGCGAACTACGGCCACCCGTCGGAGTTCGGCTTCAAGGACGTGATCAACGAGTGGAAAGGCGACCGTTGGGATCCCGAGCGCCTAATGGCGCTTTACAAACGCGCCGGAGCGCAATATTTCTTCAAGATGGGCAACCACCACGACAACTTTGACCTGTGGGACAGCCCCTACCAACATTGGAATTCGACCAACATGGGCCCGAAGTGCAACATTGTCGGCGAATGGGAACGGGTGGCGCGCGCCAACGGGATGCGTTTCGGGGTGAGTTTTCACTCGGCCCATGCCTGGACGTGGTATGAAGTGACCCAAAGACACGACAAAGAAGGACAGTTGGCAGGTGTCGCCTATGACGGCCACCTGACCAAAGACGACGGCAAGGGTCTGTGGTGGGAAGGCTATGACCCCCAAGAACTTTACGTGCAGAACCACGCCTTGAGCGAAGACAGTTGGGAACCCCGTGGCGTACACAACCACTGGGCTTGGGAAGAGGGCGTTTCGATCCCGAACGAGGCCTATTGCCAGAATTTTTTCGATCGGGTGGCCGATGCGGTCAACCGCTATAAGCCCGATCTGGTCTATTACGACGACACCGGCGCTCCGCTCTGGCCCGTCAGCGACCAGGGGTTGCGCACCATTGCCCATATTTATAATAAAAGTACTGTTGCCAATGGCGGGACAAACCAAGCCGTGGTCTTCGGGAAAATCCTGACCGACGAACAAAAGAACGCCTTGGTATGGGACGTAGAAAAAGGCGTGCCCGACCAGATCCAGGAAAAACCGTGGCAGACCTGCACCTGCCTCGGCAACTGGCACTACATGCGGTCGTTGTATGACAACGACGGGTACAAGTCGGCCGCGACGGTGGTGCGTATGTTAGTGGATATCGTCAGCAAAAACGGCAACATGCTGCTAAGCGTCCCGATGCGCGGCGACGGTACGATAGACGACAAGGAGGAGGCTATCCTCGAAAGCATCGCCGCCTGGATGGCGGTCAACGGCGAAGGAGTTTTCGAGACCCGTCCGTGGACGATTTTCGGTGAAGGCCCCGTAGCCGGGCAGGCCAACCCGATCAGCCGGCAAGGGTTTAACGAGGGACGGCATAAGGGCTATACCGCCGAGGATGTCCGTTTCGTGACAAAAGGGAAAACCCTTTATGCCCACGTGATGGCGTGGCCCGAAAACAATCGGGTTGTGATCCGTTCGTTGGCCGAGGGCAGCGAACTCTACGGCGGGCAGATTGCCCGGGTGGAACTGCTCGGCAGCGCCGACCCCCTGTCGTTTAAACGGACGAAAGAAGGACTCGTGGCCGAATTGCCCGCCGGACATCCGAACGATATCTCGTTTGTACTCAAAATCGATTAACCCTGTTCTTTCAGCAAAGAAAAGCCCGCGCCAATTGGCGCGGGCTTTTCTCTTTTTACAGACTTCCTCGCGAATCTTTCAATAGACACGCGAACGAAAAAACCGAAGATTTCCTGTTTCCGGTCGGAAGGGAAAGTTTTATTTCATATATACTTGCCTAGCCATGGATTGCGAACAGGAGAGTAAGCGGACGTGACGCAACAGGTGTCCAACGATAAAAACAAAGAACCGGAAGCGGGATCGCAGTGGGTAAAAGTCCGGGGATACTTTACGAACCCGTCCGGTTCTTTTTTGGTGAATTCTGTCCGCCCGCCGATTTTCGGCGGGCGGGCAGAACAGAAATTTATCTGTACCAACGGGGGTCGCCCACTTTATACCGTTTGAGCGTAGCATTCTGGATCACCAACGAGAAACCTGAATTGGGGTCGGCCGGATTGGCATCCGGTCCCAGAAATACGTCCGTCGAAGAGGCGTTGAGCACGTTCATACCCGGAATCGGGTAGTCGATCGCTTCATAATCGCTCGTCGCATAGTTACCCGAAACATTCGGCGTGGACGCAAGCGCCTGTCCGCCAATGCGCACACCTCCCGAATTGTTATTCGTTCCGTTGTCGAACTTCTTCCCGAACAGGTTGTTCCTGATAATTACGGATCCGGTGAAAGTATTGTTCTCGAAGTCGATGAAAAACCAACGATTCCCGGCGAAATTATTGAACGTGCTGTTCTCGATCCGGATCGTTCCGGTCCCGTTTCCGCTAGCGCGGATCACACCGGCTACCATATTGACACCCGTGCTGTTGATCATCGTGAAATTATTCACCGTGGAGCCTGCCGACTGTTGGCTGAAGATGTGCGCGTATTGCGGCCAACCCAGGGCCAGGTTCTGCACGATCGTGTTGTCGAGCACCAGGTTGTTGACGACCGTATTGTCGGAGTGGCAGAAGACGATCCCGTAGGACCATCCGCTCAGGACGCAATCCTTGAACTCGACCAGTTCGGTGACCGTATTGGCCTCACCGCCGGAGATGAACATACCGCCGCCCGGCAGCATGAGGTTGTGCAGACGCAACGAAGGAGGAGTGGCGTATCCCTTGTTGAAATTAAAAGTCCCCTGGAATATCACTTTATCCTCGCCCACGCCGCCGATAAAGGTTGCGCTGAAATTAAGCGGGACGCCGCCGCCGATGTTGTAGACATAACCTTGCGGCAACAGGAACGTCGACCCGTTGGGATATGACCTTACCAAGTCGATCAGGGTGGTTCCGCTCTCATAGTAATCGGCCGCTTCGCCATCGGGTATCCCGACTACGATCACACCGACCGGATAGGTCGTAAAGGTCAGCGAACCGATCTCCGAAATGTATTGGTCGGCTGTTTCCAGTACGACACGGTATTCCGTTTCCGGTGTCAGATCGACGAACTCGTATTCCCGACTGTTCAACGTAGCGGCATCCGATATGGTTTTCGCGGGGGTCGTATTCGCTCCCTGGTAGAGCACCAGACGCGTTACGTCGATACTGTAAGCGTTCCAACTTACTTCCACGGTCGTGGCGCTGAGCGACGACGGAGTGTTGAACCGGTTCACATACGGCAACGCTTCGGTCTTCATCCCGTTCGGAACGACCGCCCAACGGGAATCTTCGCCGTTGGCCGAACTGATCGCTTTCAACCGCACACCATACTCGGTGTCATAGGGAAGATTCGCGAATTTCACGACGAGGTCGGTCGTTTCGATGGTCTCCTCGATGTTCGAGAAGTCCATTGAACCGCGTTCTATGATGTATTTCTGGGCGCCGTCGATCGGATACCAACCTATGCTCAGAGTATTATTCCTGGAATAGACGCTATCCGTCAGGAAAGGTGGTTTAAAGAGCCGGGGCGGCACGACATTCCCCGGATTGTCGTCGTCCGAACAGGCCAACAGAAAGCCCGCGACCGCACAAACCATCATCAGGCGTTTGGCGACCGAATATCGTGTTTGTTTCATTTTATTCTCGTTTTTCATGGTTCAAGCCTCTTTTAGAATCCATAATCGTTCTTCAGTATCCCACCCGAAGCGTCGATGGCCGAAGTCGGGATCGGCAACAAGTGACGGTCCTGCTTATAGGTGGCCGCCCAACCTTCGCCGCCGTCCAGACCGCAGGCCCATGCCCGAAGAAAATCGTTGTATGCCGCATAGTTCGTCGCGTTGTTGGCGTTCGAATAGTTGGCCGGAAACCAGGCTGCGCGCGTATAGCCTTCGATGTCGGCCGATCCCCTGTTCGTATCCAGGTTCAGGATTTCCAATTCATCGGTATCGGCTTCGCTGTATCTGTAGAAAACATAGGTCGGGACGTTGGTATAGGGCGGTTGTTGGTTGATGGCCCTGCGGTTGGCCTCGCGGGCTTCCTGTATCTTGCTGGTCAGTTTGTTCCAACGGATCAGGTCCCATTTGCGAACGCTTTCACCCGCAAATTCCCAGGCACGCTCGTTTTCGAGGGCCGTCCGCATACTTTCGCCTTTGGAGAGGGAGCTCACATAGTTGTCCACCATTTCCGTGTATACCGCAGCGGCGGCGGTGTTGAACGCGCGCGCGCGCACCACTCTCAGAGCGGCCTGCGCATTGGCGACGCTTCCGCCGGAGAGTTCATTCTCCGTTTCGGCCAACATCAAGTAAACGTCGGCCATACGCATCGGCACCCAGTTCACCCCGGTCACGATCTTGCCGGAGGCTCCTTTCATCAGATTGATGTAGGCGTCCGGCATCCATTTTTTGTTCCATTTACCGATCGTCAGACTCATCGGGTTGGTGAAAATTTCCATTTTACCCGTCGTTCCGTACAGGCCGAGACCGACAGACATCGCCCGGCGGCTGTCCGACGGATTGAAGGAGTAGAGGAAATGCAACGGGGAATTGATGGCGCCCATATTCCCATAACCCCATTTGTCGCTTTGGCTGTAGCGCCATCCGGCGATATAACCCTGTTCGCCACTTTGTCCCATCTGGTAACCGAACTCCATCAGGTTTTCGTTGTAGGCGTTGAACTGGGAGCCGTTCAGGGTTTTCCACAACGATTCATACGAAGGATCGAGTTTGTGGGTGCCGTTGTTTATGATCTCCTGGCACTCCTGACGGGCTATTTCATAGTATTGTTCCCAGTTGCTTCCGCGTTCCATCTGCATGGAGGTACGGAAAGAGTAACCGCCGCGGTAGAGGGCGATACGGGCGCGCAATCCTTTGGCGAAGCCTTTCGTTACACGCTCCGGCGTAGTGGCGTAGGACTCTTCGCCCAACCACGGGAGCAATCCGGCGGCCTCTTCGAGATCGCTGAGCAGGTATTCGTAGATTTCATCCCGATCGGTTTTCGGCAGGTTGAAGTTGGAGCCTTCCGGATCGGTCGGATCGGTCTTGAAGGGAACATCCCCCCAACAGCGCACCAATTCCATATAGAGATAGGCCCTCAGGGTCAGCGCTTCACCCAGGAACATTCGCATCCGTCCCTTGTCTTCTTCACTTCCATTCTCCAATAGCGGGCTTTTTCGGATCTCGGAAACACACAGGTTGGCGCGCTCGACCGCCTGGTAGTAGGCATTCCACGCGCGCGAAAGCCCCGTGTTGGCAGGAGTGGCGACATAGTTGCCGATCCCGCGGCGTTCGGTGTCGTTCCAGGAACCGGCCGCGGTGCCGTACTGTTGGATCTCGATATCGGTATTGAACTGGTAGTAAAAGTTCACCCACACTTCGACACTGAAGAAAGCGGAGTAGATGCCGGTTATGGCCATGTTCGTATAGGTCGGGGTCGAGAAGACCACCTGCGAGGTGTAGGTCGATTTCGATTCCGTATCCAGAAAATCCTGGCAGCCTGTCAGCAGCGGAAGGAGCAGAACGGCGAGGACCGTATGGCGTATGATATTCTTTTTCATCTTTCAGACTCGGATTAAATTAAAACGTGATATTGATACCTCCCACGAACGTGCGGCTGCGCGGATAGGCGGAATAGTCTACGTTGGGGGTCAGCGGGTTGTGGCTGTATACGTCCACTTCGGGGTCGTAGCCGGTATAGTTGGTCCAGGTATACAGGTTATATCCCGATGCATAGAGGCGGATTTGCGGGACCTTGATCTTGTCCAACCATTTTTTCGGCAGGGTGTAACCGAGTGTCAGGTTATTCAGGCGCAGGAACGAGCCGTCCTCTATCGCCCACGAATGGAGTTGGAAAGTACTGTGCATCGGACTCCAGTATGTGGCGTCGGCATTCAACTGTTTCAACTGATCGGGATCGCTGATGAACGCACCCGGAGTGCCGAACAGGCCGTCGCGGTCGACAGTCGTGAAATATTCGCCCCACCGCATGAAGCCCATCATATTCTGGAATGTACGGGTCTGCGGATAGGAGGAGAAGTTCAGCTTGTTGGCGTTATAGACGTTGTTGCCGTATACCCAGTTGAACTGGGCGCTCAGGTCGATCCCCTTCCAGATGGCGTTGAGGCTGAAACCGCCCGTGTGTTTCGGATTGGCGCTTCCCAGTATCCGTTTGTCATTCTCGCCGATGGCCGGGTTGTCGTCGAAATTTCTTATTTTGATCGTACCCGGGCCGAACCAACGTCCGGTGCCGAAAAGGCCGCTGCAGTCAGCTACCCCCTCTTTGAGCGAGTAGACCCCCGCGGCGGGATCATAGTTGAAATCGTCGAAACCGTACATGCCGTCGGTCACATAACCGTACATCAGTCCGGTCTCCTTACCCTCTTCGAGCAGGTAGTCGTTGGTCGGGAACTGGACGCCGAACCAACCGGAAGTGTATTTCAGGGATTTGCTGTCGCCCAGTTTATCCACCTTGTTCCGGTTGAAGGCGATGTTGAAGGCTGCCGACAACATGAAGTCGCGTTTGTCGATGATGACCCCGTCCAGTGAAATTTCCAACCCCCGGTTGGAGGTTTGCCCGATGTTGCGCATCTGGGCCGTGTAACCGGTTGAAGAAGGGATGGCTGCCTGGATCAACAGGTCTTTCGTGGTGTTGTAGTAGAAGTCGACCACCGCATTGAGGCGTCCTCCGAAAAACCCGAGGTCGAGACCGACGTTGCGGGTAACGGTCGTTTCCCATTTCAGGCCGGGATTGTTCAGCATGGAGCCGGGACGCAATTGGTTCAGGATCGTTTCCGAACCGCCGCCGCCCGAAGTAACAGGTTTCCCGTCGAGACTGCTGTACCAGATCATTTTCCAGAGATCGTCCGCGATGCGGTTGTTCCCGGCTTTACCCCAACTCAGACGAAACTTGGCATTGCTCAGCCAGGATTGGGTGGCGTCCTTGATAAATTCCTCTTCCGAAAGACGCCACGCCACCGCCACCGAGGGAAAATAACCCCAACGGTTGTCTTTGGCGAATTTACTCGATCCGTCCGCCCGGAAAGTCGCCGAGACCAGGTAACGGTCGCGGTAAGAGTAATTGGCCCTTCCGAAATAGGAAAGCATGTTGTTGTCCGGCGAGTGATAGCTGTATACCGGTTCCGGCTTACCCTGGTTCAGCATGGCCAACGCCTCTTCGCGGCCTACGCCCATCGGGAAGTAGCGGATATCGTCCCTCTGTTGCTTCGAGCGAGTCGAGGTGGCTTCTTGCCCCAACATCACCGTGACGCTGTGCCCGCCGGTGATATCGCGGCGTTCGTAGGTCAGCGTGTTGGCGATCCGGTAGCTGTCGCCGTTGGTATGGGCGAGATTCACGATGGGATATCCCCCGTTCTGCATGGAGAAAGGGGTTTCCGAACCGTAATACTGGTCGTTGCGGTTGTTATAGACATCCGCGCCCAACTCGCTCCGGGCGGTGAAGTGATCCAGAAATTTAAAATTGACCGCCCCGTTGATCGTAAAGGTATTTCGGATATTTTTCCGGTAGGTCTGGTCGGCGACCTTTACCGGATTGATCAGCAAACTGTAAGAGTCGATGTCCGGGCCGACCGGGATTTCATCCAACATGTCGGCAATACCGTTTGTCGGCGCATACTGGATGGCATGGCGCAGGAAGGAACTGGTCGAATTGGTGCTCGACGTTCCGTTGCCGTCGACAATATAGTTGGTGTAACGGGTGATGAAATCGACGCTCCAATGGTCGTTGATTTTCGTATTCAGATTGAGGCTCGCGGTATTCCGCTGCATGCCGGAATGGATCATGATCCCTTCCTCGTCGGCCCGCGAAAGGCCGATACTGAAACGAGTCCGGTCGTTGCCTCCGCTGACATTGACGCTGTAATTCCGGACAGCGGCGGTCCGGCCGAACACTTCATCCTGCCAGTTGGTTCCCTGTTGATTCTGGTACAGTTCGTAATCCTCATAGTCGCCGTAGAATCGCTTTACGGCATCGGCCTGCTGTCCCGTTTCGTTGGCCAACTCATATTGCCACAACACGTAATCATACGGAGAGAGAACATCCAGGGTTTTGGCGATCTTACGCACTCCGGTATAGGCGTTCAGGCTGACGTTTATCCGTCCGGCCTGGCCTTGTTTGGTGGTAATCAGCACAACGCCGTTCGCCCCGCGCGCGCCATAGATCGCCGTGGAGGAGGCGTCTTTGAGGATCGTCATCGACTCGATATCCCCCATGGCGATGTTGTTGAAATCGTTCACCGGGAAACCGTCCACCACGTAGAGCGGACTGTTGTCCTGGGTAATCGATCCGCCCCCGCGAATACGGATCTTGATCTCCGCGTCGGGAGAACCTTCCGATGCCATGACGGAAACCCCGGCCACCTTGCCGGCCAATGCCTGCGCGGCCGAAGTGATCGGTATTTTGGTCAGTTCGGTTCCGCCCACGGCGGCTACCGCTCCGGTCAGGTCGCGTTTACGCTGCGTACCGTAACCGACTACCACCACTTCGTCCAACCCGAACGCGCCGGAATTCAACGTAATGTTCACCACATCCCCGGAGATCGGAACCTCGCGGGTTTCCATGCCCAGAAAGGAGACTTCCAGGGTGGTCGCTCCTGCCGGGACATTGGTCAGGGCGTAGCCTCCCTGTACATTCGTAGTCGTTCCGTTGGTGGTTCCTTTCACCATAACGGTAGCACCCGTTACGGGTTGGTTCTGGTCATCCGTGACCGTCCCCGTCACCCTGCGGGTCTGCGCCGACAATGCCCCGGCACAACACACGGCCAACAGCAAAAAAAACACAGGCCGCCCAAAGTTCAAAAGTGGATTTTTAAGCATACTCTGGTCAAGTTTTTACATGAGTAATCAGATTTAACAGTTTTCGAAGGGAATACTCCCCGTTAAGTACAAAACTATCTTACCTGACCGTCGTTTTTGTGGATTTTCTGAGCGATCATGTGTACCAATCGGTATTTTTCATGCCTGCGCGAATCGTCAATCAACAAGGAGTATGGCTTATCGATTTCCGGTCGATCGTACGCCTGCCCGGTATTCGGAAGGGGTTACCCCGTGTTTCTGTTTGAAGCAACGGGCGAAATAACGCGAATCGCTCATGCCGACCCGGTAGGTGATCTCCTTGATGTTCAGATCGGGGTTACAGATCAATTCGGTGGCGCGTTGAATGCGGTATTCACGGATGTATTCCACCGGCGAAAGGCCCGTCAGGCTTTTGATCTTTTTGAAGAGCAGCGAGCGGCTGATGCAGAAGTGTGCGAGCAACCCTTCGATCCGCAGGTCGGGATCGGCCAGGTTCTTCTCCATGTAGCGACGGAGTTTCTCCATAAAGCCGGTATCGACCGACGAAGGCTGCATTTGCGACGGAGACTCCTCTTTCGATGGCAGGGAAGAAAGCCCGATGGACGAAGCGTAAAACTCCTGCAACTTGACCCGTTGTTCCAACAGATTGGAGATGCGCGCCAACAGATAGGTCGAACTGAACGGTTTGACGATGTAATCGTCGGCGCCCAGTTCCATCGCCTGCAGGCGTTCGTCCAACCCGCTACGGGCCGTGAGCAGGATCACCGGAATATGGCTGGTCGAAATGTCGGCCCGTAGGCGGCTTATCACCTCCAGACCGTCTATCCTTTCCATCATGATGTCGGAAACAATGATATCGGGTTGTTCCGTACGGGCCAACTTCAGTCCTGTTTCTCCGCTGCCGGCTTCCAATATCCGGTAGTGGCTTCCGGCTATCAGCACCAGAAATTGACGCAGTTCCCGGTTGTCTTCGATGAACAGTACCGTGGGATGGTTTTCCGGTTCATCTATCCAGACAACCGGCGCTTCACCCGGATTCCTTTCGCCGAAAGCATGTTCGCGGGGATGGTTTTCCGGCTGATTTTCCTCCAACGCAATATCATTGGTTTCGTTTTCGGATCCGAGGATCGTATAACCTTCCAGATCGGCATAGCGGGAATGCCCTTTCGGAAAGCGGACCTCGATTTTTGTCCCCGTTCCGGCGCCGGTCTCCACGTCGATCCGGCCGAAATGGAGGTTGACCAACTCCCGGGTCAGCGAAAGGCCGATTCCGGTTCCACTGACGCGGGGTCTCGGCCGATCCGGCCCGGGCCGGGTCCCTTCTCTCGTGCTGTTGTGCCATGCCCGGTCCGTCGATTCGAACCGGACAAAGAGGTTTTCCAGGATTTCCGGCGGGATACCCGAACCCTCGTCCCCGATCGTGACCGTCATCTCGTTTACGTCGTCGCTGACCGTGCAGAAGATCGCCCGTCCGTCCGCCGTAAACTTAAAGGCATTGGAAAGCAGGTTGAACAGGATCTTCTCCAGTTTGTCCTTGTCTGCCCACACCTGGGCCCCATCCGAATAATCATGGAACGTAAAACGGATATCCCGCTCCTCCGCTTCCCGTACGAAACTGTAACATACCGAAGCGGCGAAGGAAGCAAGTCCAACCGGTTCGATGTGCATTTTCATCTTTCGGTGTTGGATCTTCCGGAAATCGAGCAATTGGTTCACCAATCTCAGCAGCCGGTCGGTATTGGTCTTGACCAGGCTTAACGTATCGCGTTCCGATTCGTTGAGTTCCCCGTTCTTCAGCAGGTGTTCCACCGGAGTGGAGATCAGCGTAAGCGGGGTGCGTATTTCGTGGGAGATATCGGTAAAAAAGCGCAGTTTCATTTCGGTCATGCGGCGTTCCACCTCCACCTCGTTCCTCAGACGGTAGAAACTGAAAAAGAGCCGAGACCCGACATAGAGAAGTACTACGGCTGTGACCCCGTAGAGCAGGTAAGCCCAACCGGTGCGCCCGAACGGAGGGAGTATTTCGATCTGCAGACTCCGGATATTTTCCACCCACACTTTGTCGGCATTCGTGGAACGAACGTTAAGCGTGTATTCTCCATAAGACAGGTTGGTGTATGTCGCCACCCGTTGGTTGCCGACGTAGTTCCACGCCTGGTCGAAACCGTCGAGCATATAGGCGTATTCGACAGCCTCGCTGTTGTTGTAGTCAAGCGCCGCGAATTCGAGCGAAAAGACCGACTGGTTGTGTTTCAGGCGGATCGATCGCGTGTCGTCAATATTATGTATGAGCGGAGAGCCATCCTCCCCGGGCTTAACTTCCCGGTTGAACAGCATGAACTGGCTGAACAGCATGCGGGGTATGAACGGGCTCTTGCTGATCGTGGCCGGATTGAACCGGTAGGCCCCGGCATTGTGTCCGAAAACCAGATTGCCCCGATTGTCCCGCAGGGAAGACCCTTCTGAAAAATGGATATCCCCCGTATAGTCGGGCGTGTGGGCGGTAAAGGTTTCTGCCTTTTCGGCAACAGGGTCGAAACGGATGATCTCGTTTTCCGAATTCATCCACAGGAAACCGTTTTCGTCGCGTTCGATATTCAGTATGATGTCTGCCGGAAACCCTTTTTCAGTATTGTATGCCGTGAAACGCACCTCGCCGGTCTGCATGTCCCGCGTCATCCGGTTGAGTCCGCCCCCGAAAGTGGCGATCCACAACGTGTCCCCGACGACCAGGATATCGTGGATATTGTCGGCGGCCGGTGAATTCTGATCTCCCGGCCGACACTGATGGGTCACTGCCTGATAATCGTTATCGGAAAGAGGGGTAAACTGAACGAGCCCCGTGGTCGTGCCGACCCAGATCACCCCCTGGCTGTCTCCCGTCACGCAGCGAACATTCCCGAACTGCGATACCGGATAAGTTGTCAGGCGGTTCCGGTAATTGTAGAATACAGGATGACCCTCGGCCGTTTCGGGCAAGCCCCACGGCTCCCGGCTTTCACCGTATTTTTGAAGGACGGAATCTTGTCGGGACGGATCGAAACAGTTCAGTCCGCCTCCCCAGGAACCGAACCAAAGCCGGCCTTCCGGGTCTTCGTAAATGGCGTATATGTTGTCTGAGCTGATCGACAGGGCATTGGCCGGACTGTGCCTGTAATTGGCGATCCGGTAACGTCCCGCCTCCTGCCGGTCGAGCCGGAAAACTCCTTCGTTGCGCGTTCCCAACCATACATTTCCCGCCCGATCCTCGGTCATGGAGTAGACGAAGTTGTTGAAGGCCGGAGAAGAGTCGAGACGTCCGTCCGCACCCAGTCTTCCCAACCGGCGGTACTGCGCGTCGTATAAATAGAGCGAGCCGTCGCGGGCGGCACACCATACTATCCCGTCGCCCGTCTGAGTCAGGGCCCGTACCTCGTTCTCCGCCGACGCGTTTGCCGACAGCGTGGGCCGGAAGTAATACATCGGCGAACGGGTGAACGATACTTTCTCGATCCCGCGCGAATAAGTGTTCATCCACAAATTCCCCTGCCGGTCGGAAAAAAACTGGAATACGACGTTGGAGAAACGGCGCATCGGATCTCCCGGTTCGTTGTAAAACGGACGGAGTTCCCGGCTTTCGCGGTCATAGAACGAAAATCCGCCCCCCTTGGGATAGACCCATGTGTAACCGTTTACGTCTTCGATGACGGACGACCAGGCAGAGTAGCGGTAAATGCCGGCCTGATCCACTTCCGGCAGGAAATAACGGATCTCCTGCGATTCCGGATCGAAATGAAGCATCCCCGGATCGGCCGTTTCTATCCAGGCTTCCCCGTAGCTGTCCACCTTTACCCGAACCATCCGGTCGGAGGGTATTGCCGGATATTTCCGTTTGTTATAGACCTCGGCCTTCCGTGTGGCCGGATCATAGACGATGAATCCCTCCTTTTCGGTCAGCAGCAGCGCCTTCCCGTGTTTCAGCCCGCCGATGTCGACGATCCCCGAAGCAACGGGCAGATCGATCTCCCGGAAACGGCCGGCGGCCGTGTCGAATATCCTGATTTTTCCGCCGGACATCCCGCACCAGATTTCCCGTCCGGCGTTGAAACCGCACAGGTAACTTTCGGAGGCCTCGCCGTCCGGTATCCTTTCCGGTCCGTTTTCATCGTCGATACGGACGATCCCGCCGGCGGTAACTACCCATTCGTTTCCCTCCGCCGTGGCAAACACCTCTTTTACATCGTTCGAAGGAAGCGACCCGTCGCGCAAAGAGAAGTGAACGACTTCCGCCTCCTGCGGATCGACATGCGGCTTCACCAGGTAACACCCTTCTTTGGCCGTATAGAGCCATACATGGCCGGAAGACATTTTCTGGACATTGGTCACGGGGGGAACCGGGGTGTTGCCCTGCGCTTTCAACACCGGGAAAAATTGTTCCCGATCCATATCGAAACGGAGAACGCGCCGTTCGTGGGTGACGATCCAGAGAACGCCGAAATCGTCTTCCAGGATATCGTCGATACGGTTGTCGGCAGGTGTTTCGTTCAAGCCGGAGAGGGTGTGGTAGACTTTGAACCGGTATCCGTCGAATTTGTTGAGCCCGTTGAACGTTCCGAACCACATGATGTCCCGGCTGTCCTGATAGATCATGCTGACCGTGTACTGCGAAAGACCGTGTTTGGCCGAATAATGGGCGAACGAACAGTCGTACTGCCCCCACGCGGTCAGATGGAAGATCAGG
>JAITVB010000221.1 GCA_031286025.1 Rikenellaceae bacterium | reverse complement strand
CCGGTTTGGTAGGTGACGCTCGACAGGTGAATGATGACGTGGGGAATGGTGAGTGGCAACACGTTGTACGCCCACACGGCCCCTGTCGTAGGTCTCACCGGCACACCGGTTCCACCAGTTGCACCCGCGCCCGAAAGCTGGTCGGTCAATTTCGCCGCCGGCCCGACATACATACCCGCACCCGAAATCGCATAGTTGGCCGCCACCTGACCTGCGTTGAGCAGATAGGTCGCCGAAGGGATCGCCGAAGTCAGCGGCATCTGAGTGTAGGTGTTGTTGATGTAGATGCCCGCCACGGTGAAAGATGTGATATTGGTTACGTCGCCGCCGCCCGAGGTGTAGGGTATCGCCGTGATCCCGCCGATCTGAAGGCGCGAAACGGGCGTCCCGAGCTGAATGTCCACCGAAGCGCCGTAACTTGTGCCGGTACCTCCCGTAGTGCCTGCGCCCAATATGACCTCTCCGCTACCGTACAGGGGAACGTTGTTCACTGTGGCCGTCGCGTCGTTGATGTCGGTCACGGTGACGTTGTTCGCCAAAATCACGCTTATGTTGCCGCCCTCCTGATTGCCGGTGATGGTCGAAACCCCGCAGATGATGTAGCACTGGGTGGCAAAACGGGAAACTCCGTCGATGACAGCCTCGCCTGCCGTGATGTTGGCGATAGTCACCTGTTCGCTGCCGATGGTGGGACTGCCTCCCGCGATGGTCTCGATGCCTATGTGGCGGTCGATAACGCCTGATGCGGAGGTGAAGAAAATGTGGCCGGCCTTAAGGGTCAACGGCACGCCATTGGCCACCTTGGCGCCTTCGGCACGGGTGCTTTCGGGATAGTTGATCTGAATCTTGACGGAACCATCCCCTTCCCGATCCGGAGTGAGTTTGTCTTCCTTTTGACAGGACGCGAGAGACACCAGGATCGCGCCACACGTGATAATGATTGTTTTTAGAGTTTTCATAGGTCGATTTTTTTATATTAAAATTAAGCTTTCTGTTTTGTGCGGATGTTTAGTCCATCAGCATGACACAAATTATGTGCCAATTTGCATTGTGTATCAATTTGAATATCACAAAATGCCTCACGCATCGACAGATAGCTACTTTTTATGTCCGTGCGGAATGAAACCGCCCTCCATCCTCGGCGTGTCGCAGACAATCGAATTAATGGTCAGCTCGACCGCCTCCGCGGTACGAAAATTGCTGAGAACAGCACCTGTAAACTATCACAAATTAAATAACTCGACAACCATGAAAACCTTCACCAAAATCGCCGCCGTCTGCGCGGTGCTGTTCACAAGCCTGCTGCTCTCGGGATGCCCGGACGGCGTAACCGTCAGCGGCACGATGCCCTACAAAAAGATCTTCGAAATCACCGAACACTCATCCTTCATCACCTCTCCCGCCGGCGACGAGTGCAAAGGGCTGATGGGTGCCGTCGAAATGGGCATCGCCGAGCGCGAAAAAGCGTTCACAAAGAGTTGGGACGTAGAGTATTCCGGCAAATCGCTGGACGAGGCGCTCGCCCGGGCCGACACCGAAGCCACCGCCGATTTCGACGCCGCAGTCGCCAGCCTCAAGGAGTGGCAAAAAACTTTCGAGGAGATGACCGCGTCGAAGAATTACGGCCCCGGATCGTTCACGATCGCATATGTCGTGAGGGTCTCGCGCGACAAAGTCCTGCGCGAATCCGAACCCATCGTCTTCGAGTACAGCTACAAAAAACCGGACAAGAAATAACGGCCTGGCGAATGGGCACAAAAAAACACACCCTCCAAAAAAGGGTGTGTTTCTGTGTGTAATCAGCCTCAACCGACTGACAATCAGTCTTGTTACGCGGAGAGACAGGGATTAACGTCGCTCGTTGTGACTCGCTCGTTTTTCCCTGTGCCGCCGCAGGCATCCCTGCAAACCCGAAAGCAAAAGCCCTGTCTGGCGACGGTTTTATCAAAAAACGACCCTACGAAAGCAAAACTTTCTCCGGTCGTTTTTTCTCAAAATCCTGCTGCTGCGCAACTTTTGCTTTCTCGTTTGCGGAGAGAGGGGGATTCGAACCCCCGGTACAGTAATCCCGTACGACAGTTTAGCAAACTGTTGGTTTAAGCCACTCACCCATCTCTCCGAAAGTCTCCTTTTGCCCGCCGTCCGCACCTTTCGCCGAAAGATCTCCGAACACCGGACTGCAAAAATAGTAAACTTTTCCCAATCGCTGCACAGTTTTTGTTAATTTCGCCCTATAAAAAACCAAGAAAAGCAGAATAACGGCATAATAAAGAGCACCATAAGGTCCCCGCAATCTAACAAACCCTCGAAAACCTCATAAAACATATAAAAACCATGCACTTAAAATTCCTCCACGAGTTCAAAGATTTCGCCCTCAAGGGCAACGTGATGGACATGGCGGTCGGTGTCATCATCGGCGGCGCGTTCCAGAAAATCATCTCGTCCGTCGTCCAGGACATCATCATGCCGCCGATCGGCATGGTGCTGGGCAGCACCGACTTCACGAAGTTGTCGGTCACGCTCAACCCGGTCGCCGTAGCCACCGGTGCCGAACCCGTACTTTGGCGCTACGGCGCGTTCATCCAGACCTGCCTCGACTTTTTCATCCTCGCGCTGTGCGTGTTTTTGCTCGTCAAGACGATCAATCTGCTCAAACGCCGCCACGCCGAAGCGTCAGTGCCGTTTGCCGGCCCGACCGTCGACCAGCAACTTCTCTCCGAGATTCGCGACCTGTTGAAGAAAAAGTAACGCCCGTCGCACCCGCAAAAGATCCGCGACTTTAGCCGCCCCAGCGGCGGATTGAGCAACACTCAGCAATTGCCCGGCGCTATATTTTCCCAACATAAATAAAAAAGGCATCCCGCAAAGGATGCCTTTTTGCAACTCTGGTGAAAAACAAAATTACCTCTTCACCTCGACCGTCTCATACCCTTCGACAATATCCCCCTCCTTGATATCGTTGAATCCGTCGATGTTTAGGCCGCACTCCATACCCGTTCCGACCTCCTTGACGTCGTCCTTGAATCTTTTCAAAGAGCCCAACTTGCCTGTAAAGACCACAATCCCGTCGCGGATCACGCGGATAGGCGTCGAGCGGGCAATCTTCCCTTCGCGCACGATACAACCGGCGATAGTGCCGACTTTCGATATCTTGAAAGTCTCCAACACCTCCACCGAGCAGACGATCTCCTCTTTGGTAACCGGTTCGAGCATCCCCTCGATAGCGTCCTTGATATCGTTGATCGCGTCGTAGATAATCGAGTACAACCGAATTTCGATCTCCTCCTTCTCGGCCAACTTTCGCGCCGATTGCGACGGCCTCACCTGGAAGCCCACGATAATGGCGTTCGAGGCGGCGGCCAGCAGCACATCGCTCTCCGAAATTTGCCCTACGGCCTTGTGAATCACGTTCACTTGAACCTCTTCTTTCGACAATTTCACTAACGAGTCGGTCATCGCCTCGATCGAACCGTCCACGTCGCCCTTCACGATGATGTTCAGTTCCTTGAACGACCCGATTGCGATGCGCCTTCCGATCTCGTCCAACGTCACGTGCTTCTGGGTGCGCAGACCCTGCGCACGCTGCAACTGTTCCCGTTTGTTTGCCAACGCGAGGGCACTCTTGTCGTCCTCCATCACGTTGAAAGTATCGCCGGCCTGCGGAGCGCCGTTCAGCCCCAGCACCAACACGGGAGTCGACGGCCCTGCGGCTTCAATTTTTCGTCCATGCTCGTCGTACATCGCCTTGACGCGTCCGGTGTTGGTACCCGCAAGTATCACGTCGCCGAC
>JAITVB010000155.1 GCA_031286025.1 Rikenellaceae bacterium | reverse complement strand
ACCGTCCGTCTTTAATGTCTTATTTGGTAGTAAACATTAAACCCGGTTTGCAGGGGGCGCAGAAATGCGCCCCTTTTTTGTTGATCGAGTACAAAACAAAAGCGGCGGGACATAAATCCTACCGCTTTCGATATCTTTTTCTTCCTTCGTGCGTGCGCTTTTGTCGCGATGTTC
The DNA here is from genome assembly GCA_031286025.1 of Rikenellaceae bacterium. Classification (GTDB taxonomy): domain Bacteria; phylum Bacteroidota; class Bacteroidia; order Bacteroidales; family Rikenellaceae; genus JAITVB01. The sequence goes on along the minus strand of JAITVB010000155.1, from coordinate 2,995 downwards.
GACGCCCAAATTACACTACAAATATACGAAACTTTGTTTGAAAAACAATGATTTTTCCACACTTTTTCGAGAAAAATCGCCCTCAAAACCGCCGCAAAATGACCGCAATTTGTGGTCGATTTTCGGACGATTTGCGTGTGGAAAACCCGATTTCGATTTTCCGATTATATACAGGTTTGATTTGCCTGCGGCTTTTGCTATATTTGCCCGGGTAAAACTAAAGACCTCGGGTATTGGGAGGTGCCTGAGAGATGTTATGTCTACTTGGAAAAGAACGTTTTTCATCCTATGGTCGGGCCAGGCGTTTTCGTTGCTGAGCAGCGCGTTGGTACAATTCGCCATCATCCTGTGGGTGACGATCGAAACCGGTTCGGCAAGCGTGTTGGCCATGGCCACCATCGCGGGGCTCGTGCCCCAGATCGTGCTCGGCCCTTTCATCGGGGTGTGGGTCGACCGTTGGAACCGTAAAGCGATCATGATCGCCGCCGACCTGTTCATCGCCCTTTGTTGTGCTGTGATCGCCTTGCTGTATCGCTGCGACCTGATCGAAATGTGGCACATTTACCTCTTGCTCGCCGCCCGTTCGGTGGGCGGCTCGTTCCATTTTCCGGCGATGCAGGCCTCGGTACCGTTGCTCGCTCCGGAGCGGCACCTGACCCGTATCGCAGGCATCACCCAAGCGTTGCAATCGATCTCCAACATCGCCGGCCCGGCGTTGGGGGCGCTGTTGGTTAGTACTTTGCCGATGAATCAGATCATGTGGATTGACGTGGCCGGAGCGGTCATCGCTTCGTCGAGCCTGTTGTTCATAAGAATTCCGCCCACGCCGCCGGTCGAAGGGCTGAAAAGCGGCTCGGTGATCCGTGAAATGCTTGACGGCCTGCGGGCCATCTGGCATGATCGCGGACTGACGGTATTGATGGCGATGTGGATTCTTTTCCTCTTCTTCTACATGCCGGCCGGGGCGCTTTACCCGCTGATGACCTACGACTATTTCGGCGGCACGCCGTTCCAGATGGGGATGGCCGAGGTGGCCTTTGCCGTGGGTATGCTCATGGGCGGGGTGTTGATCGGTATCTGGGGAACCAACCACCGCCGGGTGTTGATGATTATGTTGGCCTGTATCGTGAATGGGGCGGCGTTCGTCTTTTCGGGCGTACTGCCGCACACGGGCTACTATTGGTTCTTAGTGTGGGTGGTGGTGATGGGGCTTACCGTGCCGTTTTTCAACAGTCCGCTGATCTCGCTTATTCAAACTCGGATCGAGCCGGGGATGTTGGGCCGCGTTTTTTCGTTGTTCGGCACACTCGCCATCTTGCCTGCCCCCCTTGGGCTGTTGGCCGCCGGGCCGGTGGCCGACCGCATCGGGGTAAACACCGTTTTTGTCGTGGTCGGGGCGATGATCGGGGCGATCGGGATAGCATGCTTCTTCATTCCGGTGCTGATGAGGATGGATCGGGAGTTGGGAGATGTCCGGAGGAGGTGATGCAATCCTTTTGAAACGGCCCCGTTTTTCAAAAACGGGATAATGGCGAGCTGATTTTTATATCTTTGTCCATGCAAGGTAAAAATTCCGGGTGCCGGAAGGCACTTTCGGACAGTATTTTTGACAAACAACACCGATGAAGATGAAGCGCCTCTTGTTTATACTCTGGCCTTGGTGGCGGGTATGACTTCGTGTGCGAAAAAACACATCGACGACGATGGCGGTGGCGACGGTCGCAAAATCATCACTCTGCGCTCGATAGAGCGGACTATTGCCGACAGGCAGACCGATTCGCTCCGTTTCACCTCCCGCTTCAGTTTGTCAGGTACCTCCTCGATGATGCAGGAATACTGGCGCGGAGCCGAGATGACTTCCAAGATCGTGGTTTACAACGGATCGGGAAATATAGCCTATGCGAAGGAAGCGGTGAAGGAGGATGACCTGATTTGCATCATCCAGTTTGCCCGGACGGAGGGGAAGCTGTTGCGTCTTTCTTCACAGAAAGACAAGGATATTATTGATACATTGACGGTTAAACAGATTCCGGGATTGTCGTTGAGCCTCCTCTCGGAGAACCATTACGAAAAAGGCGGGATAGACAAATTCGAGTACGACGCCAAAGGCAACCTGACAAAGCAGATCGAAGCGGACGGCCGACGGTCAATCGCAGACCACCACCTACGTGAGGGTCAATATTAAAAGTCTCGTCACAAAAAGAGCTAAAAGGAGCGGGAACCGATCGGTTCCCGCTCCTTTTTCGCCATAATCAGCGGATCGAATTCATCCGGATGCTCGCTTTGACAAAAGCCAACGCATTGACCCCGCCGATATGGATCTCTTTGTCGGCATGATGGGGATTCTGGCTCACCAGGCGGATATGGTCGGGAAGTTCCGAACGCTGGACGTATTTTACGGTGACGTACTCCTCGCCGTCGATGTCGATCGAGATGAGGTACATCTCGCCCCAGAAGATGTTGTTGGCGATGTCGTTGACCTGTTTGTAGAGGACGATGTCGCCGCTTTTGAGCAGGGGGTACATACTGTCGCCGACGATGTAGATCGCGCCGTCGCACTTGGGCAGGTTCGGAATTTGGATATAGTCGACCGGCTGCAGCGAGCGGTGGTCGAGAAACAGCGGCACAAGCCCTGCCGTCCCCTCGATATTGTAGAGCGGTATGCGTTGGGCCGAGAGGTTGCGGTCGGTGCCGCGCACGTTAGACAAGTGGGGGTTGACCGACGGGAAGATCATCTCACCCTCGCCCGTGTCCAACCAGTCTGGGCTTATATTCAATTTTTCAACTAAAATTCGCCTGTTACGGTTCGATAGAGCCGCTTTTCCTGTTTCGATCATCGACAGGGTGCTCTTCCTGACGCCGAGCACTTCGCCAAGTTGTTCCTGGGTCATGTCTAACGCACTGCGTATCTGACGAATTCTCTCTTCCATAGTCTGATGTTCAATTTTTATTTCTGAAAGCTTGTCTTTGTGTTTGTTTTTTGAACTTTCGCGAT